>JAJRVB010000153.1 GCA_024277515.1 Nitrospirota bacterium
AAGATATCTGCGCGCCGACAAGAATGATAAACCAGTTGACATACAGCCATATCATAAACATTAAAAGGATGGCAAATCCCGAGTAAATAGCCGCGTATTTTGTAGAAATCACAACAAAAGAGGCAAATGCCCAGCCCGCGGCCTCCCACATGATGCCTGCAAGGATACCTCCGGTCAGAGCGGACCGTAACCTGACCTTCGTGTTTGGAATAAACATATACAGAAATGTAAATGCCGCACACACAATGATATACGGGGACTTTCCAATGACAAAATAAAATAATGTCCCGAGCGGCTCAATGGATACGACCTTCTGCACAAACGTATTGCTCATGAACGACGCCTTGAGTCCGATAGCCGTAAACATGAGCACCGGCCCGATGATCAGTATGCTGATATAATCTGTGATACGCCTGGCCAGACCCCTCGTCTTTTCTATTCTCCATATGGCATTAAAGGCCTTTTCAACTTTCTGAATAACGGAAATGACCGTATAAATGAGTATGCCAAGCCCGAGTGAGCCGAGTACGCCTACCTTCATATTTTCAACAAAACCGATAATCTGACGGGTTATTTCCTGTCCTTTACTTCCAAGGGGGTCCAGGAACTTCAGGAGAAACGGCTCAACCACTTCATTATGAACACCAAACGCCTTAAGCACGGAAAAACTGATGGCCAGCACAGGGACAATCGAAAGAAGTGTCGTATAGACGAGACTCATTGCCCTGAGCGTAAGCTGCCCTTCCATAAATTCGCGCATGGCCACATAGAGGAGGCGCAGGGATTTGATGATAAAGGACTGAAACGTGCCGAGGGAAGCGGTATCCGTTTCCCACAAATTTTTCAAAAAGAAGCCTGTTATCTTTTTCCTGGCAGAGGATATCATTCGTCGTTAAATTCTAACACATTATTGTCCTTACCAGGAAATGGATGTCATCACATCTCTGTTATCTATCCAAGCATTACCCTCATATCATTTGCAGCATCTCCTGTCAGCTGCAGATTAAAGTTGTCCTGCAGGACCTTCAAAACAGCAGGTGTTACAAATTCAGGAGGCTTGGGGCCAAGATAAATGTTCTTCACGCCGAGGCTGAACAGTCCGAGAAGAATTGCAACGGCCTTCTGCTCAAACCATGAGAGGACAATGGTCAAAGGCAGCTCATTTACAGAGCACTCAAATGCCTCTGCAAGGGCTACGGCTATCTTGACGCATGATATGGAGTTATTGCACTGACCGAGGTCTATATAACGGGGGATACCGTCGATACTCCCGAAGTCTATATCATTGAACCTGAACTTGCCGCAGGAAGTTGTCAGTATTACACAGTCTTGAGGGACAAGTTCTGCAAGCTCCCTGAAGTAATCACCGCCGCTGCCGGGGGCGTCACATCCCGCGATCACAAAGAATCGTTTGATCTTGCCTGACTTGACGGCATCAATGATCTGAGGCGCAAGCTTCAGGACGGTCTCATGGTGAAAGCCTGTTGTGAGCGTCTTTTCGGATTTTACATCAGCATCAGGCAGGGAAAGGGCCTTTTCAATAAGCGGGGCAAAGTCATTCCCCTCGATATATGGACATTCCTCCACACCAGCAACATCATAGGTAAACAGTTTGTCGCGATACGTGCCCCTGACGGGCATTACACAGTTGGTTGTCATAAGAATGGCCCCCGGGAAATCATCAAAAAGCCTTCTCTGGTCATGCCATGCCTGGCCTGCATTGCCCTTAAGGTGACTGTATTTTTTCAGCCCGGGATAGCCGTGTGCCGGCAGCATCTCGGAATGCGTATAAATATTGATGCCTTTGCCATCTGTCTGTTTCAGCAGTTCCTCAAGCGCGTAAAGATTGTGTCCGGAAACAAGTATGCACTTCCCTTCAACCTTGTCTTCAGACACTGTCACCGGTTCAGGAATGCCCAGCCTGTCCGTATGGGCCTTGTCAAGAAGGTCCATCACCTTGATAGTTGCCTCACCGACTTTGAGGACCGTATCAACATTATCATTCAGGCGGAAATTGACATTTGTAAGGGTTGAATAAAGCGTGTCAGCCATAATAGCGTCAACCTCAGGGTCTGCGGCCCCAAGTTCACGCGCGTGGTGCGCATAGGCGGCAACACCCTTAAGCCCATAAATTGCGATGTCCTGAAGACTTGAAATGTCCTCATTCTTCCCGCATACCCCTATCTTTTTATTACAGCCGCCTTCCATAGTCTGTTCACATTGATTACAAAACATTCCTTGCCTCCTTTTAATTATTTGATTGAACAATATCCGCTTTTCCAGGATTAACAGCCTGAATTACTGTTTTGTATAGATACTATATACCACTCTATCATTCGGCTGTCAATTTAATAAATCTATTACCCATATAAAATGAATCTATAGCGGGCATGGCCTCTTTCTGAGGAGGACGATACCTTATCCATCCATTCCTTAATCTTTCTTTAATGTTCCCTTGTTAATATGAGATCAGGGATTCGGGAATGCGTTTCTGAATTTCAATAAACATAAAACAGGGAGGAAACGATGAAACAGGTATCAATAATTTTAGTGCTCCTGCTGGTCATTGCATCAATTGCCGGACCGGCAGCTGCAGAGAATGCGTATGAACAGGGTCAACAGACAACTAATGCCGCGGAGTTTTACAGGGTCGCTGATAGCGGATATGCAGCAAAAAGCCCATATCCGGGAAAATTCTACGGTACGGTTGAACGCATGCCTGAAACAGGATGGGAAGGCATATGGATCATAAACGGCAGGGAAGTCCTCGTAACGAGATCAACAAAGATAGAAGAAGAGCATGGCAGGCTCTCAGCAGGGGCATATGTGGAGGTAGAAGGAAATTATTCAGGAAAGACATTTACCGCCTATGAGATCGAGGTAAAGGGAGAAAGCGGATATCGTGAGTACGCGCCTCACAGGGAAAAGACTTATAAGGGCAGATCCCGCGACTATACATCTTTTCCTGAGAAAGCCTATAACAGCAAGTTCGCCGGGACCATAGAAAGCATTCCGGAAGGCGGATACGAAGGGGTCTGGATAATTGACGGCAGAAAAGTTGAGGTAAACAATAAAACGCTCATAGATGAAACGGACGGACGGGTGTCTGTCGGGGCCTGGACAAAAGTAAGAGGGACCCGGACAGGAGATACCATTATCGCATACGAAATCGAGATAGAACGTCATAAGAAGTGAGGAATGAAAAAAAGCGGAGGTAAGAAATTGTGAATCGTTCGGTATTTCGCAAAGATATCAGGCCCTTTGTCCTCTGGTTTGTGTGGCTGATAGCACTCACGCTGACAATAGATTATCTGCTGCATTATACACAGATATTATGGATTGAACGGTATCTGGGAATTTTCGGCACACTCCTGATTGTTTTTTCATTCGCTTATTCTCTCAGGAAAAAGAAGATCATTACATTCGGAAAGCCGAAGACCTTTCTGAGGATGCATGAATATCTGGCATGGACAGGATCACTCATGGTCCTCGTTCACGGGGGAATTCATTTTAATTCGATTTTACCCTGGTTAGCCATTATAGCAATGCTTGTGGCTGTAATCAGCGGGCTTGTCGGGAAATACGTTTTAAAAAAATCGATGAATACGTTGAGCGCAAAGAAAGAAGAGTTTACCGGGGCCGGATTAACGGATGAAGAAATTGAAAAGAAGATATTCTGGGACTCGACAGCCGTTAAGGCCATGAGGAAATGGAGGTCCATACATAAACCTATCACGCTCATATTCGGCATTTCCGCTGCATTGCATATTATTACAATATTTTTATTCTGGAGATGGAACTGATGATAAAAACAACTTCTATAGTAATAATTTTAATTGTCGCTGTTTTACTGATTTACCTGTTCCCCAGACAGGCAATTAATCCCGGTGACCTCTCGAAGGGGCACCAGCATCTGGAAAATGACTGCATGAAATGCCATACCTTTTTAGTGGGGACCACAGGAGAGAAGTGTATTGCCTGCCACAAGCCGGCTGACATCGGCAAGTTCCTGACATCCGGAGAGAAGATTGAAGCAAAACCAGGAAAGTCCAGGACCGCCTTTCATCAACTGTTCACAAAGGACTCATGTTTGTCCTGTCATACGGACCATTCAGGCCGGGATGTAACTAATACAGTACGCGCATTTTCTCATAGCCTTCTTCAGGGGGAGGACTTAAATCAATGCAGATCATGCCATCAGGCGCCTGCTGACAATTTACATCGGAAAAACAATCAGGAGTGCAGCCGGTGCCATACTGTTGAACGCTGGCTTCCGGGAACACTCGATCATGCACGATACTTCCGCTTTGACAAGCACCACGGGCCGGACTGTCTGACATGTCATCAGAATAATAATTACAGTGAATACACCTGCTATGGATGTCATGAGCACTCACCATGGAAAATTCGTGAGGAGCATCTTGAAGAGGGAATATCTAATTATCAAAATTGTGCGCCATGCCATCCCAGCGCTGACGAGGATGAAGCCAAGCGCATCTTCAGGTCGGGAGCATATCAGGACGGTTCATGGAACAGACTGGAGAGAAAAGATTACAACCGGCAGGAAGGATATGGGAACAACGAACATATTAATAACAATGGCGCCTGGCATGAAGAAGACGACAGTGATGATGACCACGATAGTGATGATGACTGAAGTAAATGATATTCCGGCTATTACTGATATAATGTGTTATTAACAGCATGAGAAAAAATAACGGTCAATGAGGGATGTTATGAAGGTTCTTATTATTGAAGACGAAAAAGACCTGGCTGAAATTATTAAAGAAGGCCTTGAAAAACAGACCTTTGCCGTTGACTTATGCTTTGACGGAGAAGAAGGCCTGTTCATGGCGGAGACATATGCCTATGACGCTGTGGTCCTGGACATAATGCTCCCTGTAATGGACGGGCTGACCCTGCTGAAAAAACTAAGGGCAAAAAAAATCACAGTACCGGTCCTTATGCTTACTGCCAGAGGCACAATGGCTGACAAGGTCAAAGGACTGGACACAGGAGCGGACGACTACCTGGTGAAACCCTTTGAGTTCCCGGAACTCATCTCAAGACTGAAGGCGATAATACGAAGGAACAGGAGGGAATCTTCATCTTTTATTTCAGTAGATGATCTGACTATTGACATGAACGCGAGATCAGTGAAGAGAAATAACAGGGAAATAAGGCTTTCGTCAAAAGAATACAATATTCTCCTTCATCTTGCCTTAAACAGGGGAAGGGTCATCAGCCGCTCCAGGCTTGCCGAACACATTTATGATATTGATTTTGACCTTGACAGCAATATTATCGATGTATACATAAATTATCTGAGAAACAAGATTGATAAAGGGAACAGCAGAAAACTTATCCATACGGTCCGTGGTGCAGGGTATATGATAAAAGGGGACAGATGAAACCGGTAATGCATTCGTTAAAAGGCAGGTTGTTTTTCCGGAGCCTGCTGATAACGTCATCATTACTGATCATTCTCGGGTATGTGCTTCACCTTGAAATCAAAGCAGCAATCCTTCACTCCGTAGAGCATACGCTTCATTCGAAGATTCAGATATTGAAGGGACTCATGCATGAAGAACACGGGGCGATTGAACTGGAACTGGCAGAGATTGTATCCGGTGAATATTCCATTCCCCGTTCCGGGCACTACTATAAAGTGCTTTTGCGGAATGAAGTCCTTGCAGCATCTCCCTCTCTTGTAGATGGAGATTTTAATCTTGAGTCGGGTGAGCTGCTGTCTTCAAATGAAGAGCTAAATGAGAAAATATATTTATCAGAGGGGCCGGCCAATGAACCCATAATGGTGGTACGTCATGATTTTGTCATTTTAGACCGGCCGGCCACGGCATACGCGGCCCAGAGCCTTGAAGAAACCATTGTCCTTATCAGCACGTTCAAACAGATTCTGTTTATCGCCATTCCTGCATGCATAGGTATCCTGACACTTACCGGGTTGTGGATATCGAGAAAGTCCATGAAACCCCTTGAAACATTTTCTCTCACCATTGAAAAGATAACTCACAAAAACATGAATGAAAGGATCGCCCCCGAACTGCAGGTATCGGAAGTAAAAAATATTGCGAACTCATTTAATGGCATGCTTGACAGGCTTCAGGGCGCATTTGAGACTGAAAAACGCCTTGTGGCGGATGCATCCCATGAGCTTAAGACACCATTGTCCGTAATCAGGGCCCAGTGTGATGTCCTGCTGCAGGATGATAATGCAGACAGAAAATATACGCAGGCGCTAAGCAGAATCAGGACCGCATCAAAAAGCATGGACAGATTGATCGGGGACATGCTTTCATTGACCCGCATTGATTCCGGGGTCCTTTCCGCTTCCGACTTCACCGTTGTCTCTTTATATGAGTGCATTGATAACGCACTCAGGTTTACCGAATTCCCGGCAAAGGAAAAACAAATAAAAATTATAAAAAGAATTCCTGAGGACATTAATATCCCGGGTGACCGGGATATGATGACAGAGGTCTTCCTGAATATCATTGAAAATGGAATAAAGTATAACCGTCCCGGCGGCAGTGTGGAGATTACCGCGGCCCGAAGTGCCGGCAGCACGGAAATAGCTGTAAAGGATACAGGAGAAGGAATTTCTGAAAATGATTTGGACAGAATCTTTGACAGATTTTACCGGGCGGATACATCAAGAGGCAGAGAAGGCACCGGACTCGGTCTCAGCATCGCAAAGGCAATTGTAGAGACCCACGGCGGCCGGATAAACGTCAGGAGCGAACCGGGCAAGGGGAGCTGCTTTGTTATAACCCTGCCGACGGGATAAATTCTTATTATAGGCCGGTATTTCTGTATTTCAGCCGGTACATCCCCATTAAAATTTCAATGCACACTGGAGGCCGACGTTATTATACCATGATATTTCGATGTTATATTTCGAAATATCATGGTATAATAACTCATGGAAATACGAAGAGGCAAAGAACTTCAGATATTAAAAGAGAGGTTAAAGCAGAGTCCTGTGGTCGCTATTCTTGGTCCGAGGCAGTGTGGAAAAACCACCCTTTCGAGACAATTTGCCCGTACTATAAAGAACAAAAGTGTCCACTTTTTTGACCTGGAAGATCCAAACGACCTCGCGAGACTGGGAAACCCCACACTCGCACTTGGAGACCTGGCCGGGGTTGTCATAATTGATGAAATACAGCGCAGTCCGGAACTTTTTCCTGTCCTGAGGGTACTTGTTGACAGACGTCCTGACGTTAAATTTCTTTTGCTGGGGAGCGCCTCAAGAGACCTTCTGGCGCAAAGCTCCGAATCACTTGCAGGCCGAATCAGTTATCTTGAGATCGGGGGCTTTTCTCTGGAGCATGTATCAATAAAGAAATTAAAAAAGTTGTGGATCAGGGGTTCTTTCCCCCGATCATTACTTGCGGGCAGTGAAAAAAGTTCATACCGGTGGAGACAGGATTTCGTAACTACTTTCTTAGAAAGGGATGTCCCTGCTTTAGGATTAAATATTCCTGCAAAGATGTTAAGGCGATTCTGGCTTATGCTTTCACACTACCACGGTCAGATCTTTAATGCTTCTGAAATCGGCAGAAGCCTGTCAGTGTCAGACAATACTGCAAGAAGATACCTGGATATTTTATCCGGTACATTCCTTGTTCGCCAGATACAGCCTTGGTTTTACAATACAAAAAAGCGCCTGGTAAAGCGTCCAAAACTCTATTTCAGAGATTCCGGCATCATGCATTCTCTCCTTACACTCGAAAATTATCAGGACGTTGTCACATCTCCAAAGTTGGGGGCTTCATGGGAAGGCTTTGCCCTGCAGCAGGTAATAGAGCACCTGAACCTGAGGGAAGAGGAAGTTTATTACTGGGCTGTCCATACCGGTGCGGAACTGGATCTTGTGTTTCTGAGAAGAGGCAAACTTTGGGGAGTGGAACTGAAATACAATGAAGCGCCAAAACTTACAAAATCAATGAAGTCAGCTATTGAAGAGCTTGAACTTGAACATTTATGGGTAGTCTATTCCGGAAATAACTGTTATCCTCTAAGCAGTAAAGTATCAGCGGTTCCCATCAATACTCTCTCTGTACTTAATTGATTTTCATGGCCCTCCCTGGTGGAGTCGCACCTCCAGCTTCCTGATCAGAAGCCTATTCGCCTGGCCTTCAAAACGTTTGACCAAAGACATTTTTGACATTTTGCGTGACTTTATTTTATCGTTACCCCACTGTCTGGTCAGGCAATTCCATGAACTGCGCCGCTGCAAACAGCGGGGAATTAACCCTGAATCCGGGATTTCAGATCAAAAATTTCAAAGTGGTATTATATATCTTAAATTTCAAATCTGAAATCTGAAATTAAAACATACTGCACACCGTCTTATGCTGGAGGAACTCAAGTGAAAAAAAAGCTGCTTCTGGTATTGCCGAAAAGCGAAAGAGGATTTTGGGGAAAGGTTTCGAAAAGCGGCAAGGCAGGCTTTGTACGGCTCAGCCTGCCCGTGATTGCCGGCCTGACCCCATCAGACTGGGACATAGAAATTCTTGACACCCGCACTACACGGGTTGATTTCAACAAAAAAGTGGACCTTGTGGGCATCACCGCCTTTACTGCTGAAATACCTAATGCATATTCAGTAGCTGATGGATTCAGAAATAAGGGGGTCAAAGTTGTAATGGGCGGCATTCATGTCTCAGCCCTTCCGGATGAGGCGCTGCAGCATGCGGACAGTGTTGTGGTGGGTGAGGCTGAAGATGTGTGGGAAGCGCTGCTGCAGGATTTTGAAAAAGATGAATTGAAATCCCTGTACAAACCCGGCCGATTAACCGACATGAAGGCAATGGCCGTCCCGCGCAGGGACCTTCTGGACAGAAGCATTTATACATCTTTTTATTCCTTGCAGGCAACACGTGGATGCCCTTTCAACTGCGAATACTGCGCAGTAACGGCATTCTTCGGAAACAAATTCAGGACAAGGCCCGTTAATGAGGTCATCGATGAAATCAGGGGGTTCGGCACAAACAGTTTCTTCTTTCTCGATGACAATATAGCAGGGCGCCCGAGCCACGCCAAGGAACTGTTCAATGCCTTAATCCCTTTAAGGCAGACCTGGGGAGGACAGGCGTCCATTACAATTGCCAAAGACGAGGAACTGCTGTCGCTCTACGCAAAGAGCGGCGGCAGGTATGCCTTCATCGGTTTTGAAACCCTCTCTGACGCAAACCTGAGAAAGATGAATAAGGCATGGAACACACCCAATGCGTACAAAGAAGCCATAAGCAGGATCCACAAGGCAGGAATAAACATAGCCGGCAGCTTTATATTCGGCCTTGACGAAGATGATACCACCGTATTTAAAAGGACAGTCGACTTTATCATGGAAAACAGTATTGATGCCGCCCAGTTTCATATACTCACCCCTTTCCCCGGGACGAGGCTTTATGATGCCATGGACAAAGAGGGAAGAATAACAGACAGGGACTGGTCCAGGTATCACACCAGCGAAGTAATATTCAAACCCGGGAATATGACCGCTGAAGAACTGCAGCAGGGATACTGGTGGGCCTTCCGCGAAACCTATAAGAAAAAGAACATGCTGAAAAGAATTTTAAGGAGTCCGAGGAACCTCGTGGTGCGTGTCGGCATGAATCTCAGCTATTATAACAAGGCAAAAAAGATGCCTGAAGTTCCGGCTTTACAGAAAAATATGGCGCGCCCAGGAGGAGTCGAACCCCCAACCTCCTGATCCGTAGGCAATTCGCCCTGTTCCAACTATCAATAACTTACTGAAAAAATAACATTATTTTATTTGTATTAATTGTACTCAGTATATGAAGTTGCGTTTATTTTACTGAATTCACGTACAAGTTTCAAGTACAAGGAGGAGTTCAAGTAAGCCGCTACGCGGCAGTACGCTAATTGACATATTATACATCTTCCGTTTGGATAATCTATAAAAAAATCAAAAGATTGATGACCATGATGGTATATTTTCACGTCACCACTTTCGGACAGGCCGATGCTTACAAAAAGATCAATTCCATCATGAAGGAGGAGGATTAATCATGAGCGCTATACAGAACATCTTTAAACTCTATGCCCCTGAATATCTCAATCTCTACGGCAATAGCATGCCTGAAACTCATCGCAGGACGATCTCCGCCATCCAGCAATGCAGGCACGGCTC
>JAJRVB010000154.1 GCA_024277515.1 Nitrospirota bacterium
TCATCTTTCTGAGCAGGCCTGAACTCCCCTGCAATTCTTCTGAGCTTCATCTCATGCAGTTCCTGATCACCCCTGACAAGGGCCAGAAAAGGCCCGTCAGCGCCGATCATCAGGAGACTCTTTATAAAACAGGAAGGGTCCTCCTTCAGGTATCCAGACACCTCGGCAACCGTCCTCTTTTCCGGTGTGGCGATATCATCCCCGGCCCACTCATTCTCACTTCCACTCAGCACCTGTGCAGGGGAGACCGAACCCGCAAGCTCCACATTTGCCGAGTACCCGCATTCAGCGCATAAGACGATGGTATCTTCCCCGGCCGGACTGGGGGCCATGAATTCATGGGCAGCGGCCCCTCCCATCATCCCGGGATCACTCTCAACCTGGTAGAATTCAAGCCCGCACCGTTTGTAAATCCTGTGGTAGGCCTCTGCATGTTTCTGATAATTTATTTCAAGACCGGCCTCGTCCCTGTCAAAGCTGTAGCTGTCTTTCATGGTGAATTCGCGGGTCCTCAGGATGCCGCTCTTTGGCCGCGCCTCATCCCTGAACTTCGTCTGGATCTGATACCATACCTGGGGAAGGTCCCGGTACGAACGTATCTCCATCGACGCAAGCCATGTGATGATCTCTTCATGGGTCATGCCGAGACACATGTCCCTGCCCCCCCTGTCCTTAAGTCTGAACATCTCCTCCCCGATACCGGTCCACCTGCCTGTTTTTTCCCATATCTCTGACGGATGAAGCGCGGGCATGGATATCTCCTGTGCACCGATCGCGTCCATTTCCTCTTTTATAATCCTGTTTATCTTTGCCATTACCCGCCAGGCGAGAGGAAGATATATATACAGGCCGGCTGCAAGCTGTCTTACATAACCTGCCCTCAGCATCAGTATATGGCTGACCGCCTCGGCCTCTGCCGGGCTTTCACGCAATGTGGGAATGAACAGCTGTGAAGACCTCATAAATCACCTTTCCTCAGCGCCCTTACAGTTCAGGGCGAAAGTATTTTATCATATACACCGGTGTAATAAAAGCAGGCAACAAAAGATCAAATATTATTAAAATAAAATCAAAATTATGGAAGGGATTTTATAATATAAATAATTTTCCTTAATTTTGATTTTTGATGTTTGATTTTTACATTTCAATGTCCGGATCATACCTGTAACTGAATGGTTACGGAATTCCCTCCCATGCCTGCTCAAAACTGTTAAGTAATTTCGTTAAAATGTATAATACTCATGCGATATTATGTAAGAGCTGCTAAAATACTGCGGGGTTCTCGTGATGAACAATGACAGGAAAACCATTTCATTTCTTATCGTCTCTTTTATTCTACTGATTTCCGTTGCCGTCTTCCTGATGATTTTCTCTCTTTGCCGGGGGACGTTCCGCACTGAAATGTACACGGTAGGGATAGTGAACCCGGTCCCAAGGTTTGAGCATATCATAGAAGGCTTCAGGGAAGGACTGTCTGAATCGGGCCTCACCGAGGGGGAAAATATACGATATATCTATGACGGCCCGGTTAGAGATATGCCGGAAGCTTCCCGTATCATCCTGGAGATGATTAATGACAATACGGACCTGATATTTACCACAACCACCCCGGTGACCCTGATCGCCCGGAGGCTCACGGCAGGTACAGGTGTGCCGGTGGTGTTTGCCCCGGTGTTTGACCCTGTAAAATCCGGGGTAGTCCCGAGTCTGACCGATCACCGCTCAAACATGACAGGGGTCAAGGTGGGAGGCAGTACAGAAAAGGCGCTTGAGTGGCTGATTACCGCAGCCCCCGAGATAAAACGCGTCTTTGTACCTTATTCTTCAGACACCCTGGCGGCAGTCGAGAGCCTCGAGGCCCTGCGGAACGGTGCGGAAAAACTGGATGTTGAACTCCTTATATCAGAGGTCCGCACAAAAGACGCCCTGCTCAGGGCGCTCGGCTCATCGATGATAAATGCAGATGCAGTATTCATCCTGAACTCGATACTCTTTGCCAGGCACAGTGCTGACATTATCAATTCTGCGATCAGACACAGGCTGCCAGCAGGTTCCGGCACAGAACTGTATAAAAGGGGGGCCTTAATCACGTACGGGCAAAATCATCTGCGCACCGGAAGGCTCGCAGGCCGTCTTGCAGGAAAGATACTGAGAGGGACTCCGCCTGAAGACCTGCCGGTCGAAACATCCGAATTCTTTCTCGGCATAAATTTAAAGACCGCACGGTCCATAGGCCTCGATATGTCCGTGCATATCCTGGAACAGGCAGACTTTATAGTGCGCTGACCGTCCCGGACAGCTTTTTCAGCAGTAACTTTCATAACCGAATGAAAACAAAACAGAGCATCAGAAAACGCGCAATCATATCACTGATCATCCTGGCCATCAGTCCTCTTGTAATGCTTGGCGCTGTGCTCACATGGCAGATATTCTATCTGCAACGGACCCAGGCAATCGCATTCCAGGAAGAGATATCCAGGAGGACACTAAACAGTATCGCAACGGTAATGGACGAAATAAGAAATGATATAGCAATGGCTGCCAGGATGAGCCATCTGATGCAATTGAGTCAGGAACGGAAGTACCATATCCTGTCAAAACTGCGCGCCCACAAGAGCAGGCAGCACAGGGAAATACTAAATGAAATAACCCTTGCCGACAGCAGAGGCAGGGAAATCGTCCGGGTGTCCCGAACTTCCATTATCCCCCGCTCAAGCCTCAGGGATATATCAGCGCTGGATGAATTTGCGGTCCCTGCTTCATCGGGTGAAGTATTCTACAGCCCGGTCTCTGTTAACAGGCAGTCGGGCGAACCCTACATGCTGATGAGCATCCCGATGAAAGATATCAGGAGCGGCACGGTCGAGGGGGTCATCATTGCAAATATCCGCATGAACTTTATCTGGGACCTGATAGCCGGTCTGTCCATAGGCAGGGCCGGGTTTGCATATATACTCGACCAGGATGACCGGGTCATCGCCCATCCCAGCCCCTCGGCAGTACTCAAGGGCACGCGATTCAAGAGACCGGATGCCCCGGGAATAGGCATGGGGCTCCACGGGACAAGATCAGTAATCGCCGGGAAACAGCTGAAACTCGGGGACCAGTCGCTTTTCATCGTGACCGAGCTGCCCGTATCAGAAGCACTGCAGTATACCTATAAATCACTGTTTGCCGTTATGTTCTTTCTGCTGCTCACCCTGGGGGGAGCCATTGCACTCGGACTTGTCATGTTCAGACAGATAATAAGACCTATCGAGTCCCTCTCGGCAACGGCCCGCGCAATCAGCTCCGGGGACCTCTTCAGGCATACAGATGTGTCAGGAAATGATGAAATCGGAACCCTCTCAGAATCTTTTAACTCAATGACATCCAGGCTTGCAAAGACAATCGAATCACTCAAAAGCGAGATCAGCGAACGCACAAAGGCCGAGGCAGCCCTGGCAGAATCACATGAAAGGCTCCTCCTGGTACTGGACAGCCTGGATGCCATTGTTTACGTCGCGGACATGGGAACCCATGAAATCCTGTTCATAAACAGGTTCACGATGGATATATTCGGTGACATAAACGGGAAGGTCTGCTGGCAGTCCCTGCAGACGGATCAGCAAGGACCGTGCGGTTTCTGCACCAATGACAAACTGCTCACCCCGGATGGGACCCCCGGGGAGATATACAAATGGGAATTCCGGAATACTGTCAATGACCGATGGTACTACATACATGACAGGGCGATATACTGGGTCAACGGACGGCTCGCCAGACTCGAGATCGCCTTTGATATAACCAAACGCAAAAAGATGGAGCAGCACATCAAGGCATCACTCAGGGAAAAGGAGGTGCTGCTCAAGGAAATCCATCACCGGGTAAAAAACAACATGCAGGTCATATCCAGCCTGCTCAATCTTCAATCCGACTATATTAAGGATGATCAGTATCAAATCATGTTCAACGAAAGCCGCAACCGGATAAATTCAATGGCCCTGGTCCATGAAATGCTTTACAAATCGAGTGACCTTGCAAACATCGACTTCAGGGGCTATGTGGAAAGTCTCACAAAGTCACTGTTTACATTTTACGGTATTCATGCCGGAACCATCTCCCCTGAGCTGCATATTGAAGACACGATGATCTCCATTGAGACGGCCATTCCTTGCGGACTGATTATTAATGAGCTGGTATCAAACTCCCTGAAATACGCCTTTCCTGACAAACGGAAAGGGACCTTGAGGATAACATTCCTAAAAACATTGTCCGGCGGAGATACCAGTTATACACTGATCGTAAGCGATAACGGCACCGGACTGCCTGAGGGGCTGGACATAAGAAAAACACCCACCCTGGGATTACAGCTCGTCACGAACCTGGCAGAGCATCAGCTTCAGGGAAACATCAAATTCGGGAATTCCCAGGGCACGGAGTTCATCATTACATTCGGAGAACTGATGTACAAGAGGAGAATTTGAAAATACA
>JAJRVB010000155.1 GCA_024277515.1 Nitrospirota bacterium
GCCTGCCTTCTTCATTTACAAACTGCCTGGTGATCGTCCTCGAAAGCGACTGTCGCACATACTCGGTAAGGAGTTCCGGGTCCTTTACGTTTGGAGAATAATCTATCAGCGCGTCAAAAATTGCCATAATGTCCTTGATAGGCACCTTCTCTTTAAGAAGGTTCTGGAGGACACGCTGAACAGCTCCGAGGGTGAGGTTCGCCGGGACGAGTTCTTCGACAATCTTCGGGTACGTTGCTGACACATTATCCAGAAGTTTCTGCGTTTCCGCCCTTGTAAGAAGCTCCCACGAGTGTTCCCGTATAAGTTCAGTCAGGTGAGTGCCGATGACCGTTGCGGTATCCACCACCATATAGCCCGATAACTGGGCCTTCTCTATATTACTCTCTTCAATCCAGTATGCCGGGATACCGAATGCCGGCTCTTTTGTCGGGATGCCTTCAATTCCTTTTGCATCTCCTGAGTCAACGGCAAGCCAGTGTCCCATCATGATCTCACCCTTAGAAACTTCGATCCCCCTGATCAGGAAGCTGTATTCATGCGGCCGCAGCTGAAGGTTGTCCTTGATGTGAACGGGCGGGACAATAAAGCCGAACTCGGTCGCAAGCTGCCTCCTCATCGCCTTGATTTTACCAAGCAGCTCCCCATTGCCTTCATCAACAAGCGGTATGAGTCCGTAGCCGATTTCAAGACTGATCGGATCAAGCTCCAGGAAGGACTCAATCGCGGGTTCACCCTGCTGACCCTCCTCATGCACTTCAACTTCTTCTTCTTTTTCGGAAGGCACTGATATCAGGATATATGCGATCCCTCCGGAAATCGCGGATACGATAAAAAACGGCAGGTGAGGAAGACCGGGGACAAAACCAAGAAACATCAGGACGCCGGCCACAGTAAAAAGCGCTTTCGGATTAAGCAGGATCTGTTCTGTCAACGCCTTCCCTATGTCGCTCTCTTTTCCCGCACGGCTTACTACAATACCCGCTGCAGTCGAGATCAGGAGCGCGGGGATCTGGGAGACCAGCCCGTCACCAATCGTGAGAATGGTGTACGTTGTAGCAGCATCGATGACCGGCATTCCCTGCTGAAGTGTGCCGATGATAAGCCCGCCGATAATGTTTATGGCCGTAATAACAAGACCCGCAACCGCATCTCCGCGTACAAATTTGCTCGCACCGTCCATTGATCCGTAGTAATCCGCTTCCTGTGATATCTCTTCCCTGCGCTTCCTGGCATCGGCCTCATCTATGAGGCCCGAATTCAGGTCAGCATCAATCGCCATCTGCTTGCCCGGCATCGCGTCCAGGGTAAACCTCGCGGCAACCTCCGCAATCCTGCCCGCGCCTTTTGTGATAACAACGAAATTAACGATAACGAGTATCAGAAAGATAATGATGCCGACGGCATAGTTGCCTCCGACCACAAAGTTGCCGAATGACTTGATGACCTGCCCTGCCGCGTCCACCCCCTCGCTGCCCTTTAACAGTATAAGTCTGGTAGTCGCTACATTGAGCGAAAGCCTGAAGAGCGTGGCCATGAGAAGAAGGGAAGGAAGCACTGAAAAATCAAGCTGCTTCTTTATATATATGGATGTGATAAGAATGGTAATGGAGAGTGAAATGGAGAGTGTAAGGAGCATGTCAAGGAGAAACGGCGGCATCGGGAGGATCATGACCCCCAGGACCGATACCATTATAAGGGCAATAATTACGTCTTCCCTTTTTCTGAGCAGTGCAAGAAATTTCATATCTTCCCTTTAATTTTGTAGATGTATGCAAGTATTTTGGCTATCGCCACATAAAGTTCTTCCGGAATAAACGAATTCAGTTCAAGCTTGAAGAGCGCACGGGCAAGCGGCTTGTCCTCAATAATGGGGACCCCGTTATCAGCTGCCAGCTCTCTGATTTTTGCCGCGATCACGCCCGCACCCTTTGCCACGACCTTCGGAGCGGACATCCCCTTGTCTACATACTTCAGCGCAACGGCAAGATGAGTCGGGTTGGTAATGACAACCGTTGACGCGGGCACTTCCTGCATCATGCGCTTTCGTGCAGCCTCCCTCTGAATGCTCCTGATGCGCGACTTGATAATCGGGTCGCCTTCGGTCTCTTTCTGCTCTTCTTTAATCTCCTGCTTGGTCATTTTCTGAGACCTGTCAAATTGCCACTTTTCAATGAAGTAACTGAATATGGCGACCACAAGAAAATATGCATAAGCAATAATAATGGCATCCAGGATCATCCTGCCTGACACCCTGACCATGTCGCCGAGTTCCATTGCTGAGAGTGTCGGCAGGACCTTGATGTCTTTATTGATAATGTAATACACAACCCATCCGCCTATGGCGAATTTTACAAGGCTCTTTAACAGGTCCATCAGACCCTTCATTGAGAACATCTGCTTGAGTCCCTTTGCCGGGTTCAGCTTCTCGAACTCAATCTTGAATTCCTTCGTTATAAATCCGCCCTGCATAATGTTGGCGCACACACCCAGAACAATAGCGGCAAGGAAAAAGGGTGCCAGTATCTCCGCGCCTTCAAGCATCACAATACGTGACACATGCAGAGGGTCCTTTCCATGCCTCATGCTTAAAACTCCTCCCATCATTTCCGCCAGGTTCATGAAGAAATATTCACCGCCCAGATAAAAGAGGAGCATGATCCCCCCCATGCCGACCATGGAGGCAAGGTCCTTGTTTCTGGCGACCTGCCCCTTCTCCTTTGCCTTCTGCACCTTTCGCGGGGTCGCCTGTTCTGTTTTTTCCTGAAAACTCTCTTCCGCCATTTTTTATCCTTGTTCTCTCCGACTCTTTCCTTTTGTTTATCCCCTGGACATCATTAATATCCGCATCATATTATTTCTTATATCACCGAACTGACCTTCCAGGACATATTCCAGTACCGGCAGGCTCAATACAATCAGCAAAAAACCAAGAAATATATTGAGCGGCAGGACGATAAAGAATATGTTCATCTGCGGCGCCGCCTTATAGAGAAAGCCGGACAGCAAATATGTTATCAATGAACCAACCATGATCGGGGCGCCGATCTTCAGGCCCACAACAAACAGACCGCTGCCGAGAGACACTATTTTGGGAATCAGGAGCCTGATGTCCAGCTGCCCGGCAGGAAGCAATTCAAAGCTTTTCACAAAGACATATATAAGGTCATGGTGCGCATTCATGGCAAGGAAAAAGAGCATGGCAATAATGCCGTACGCCTCGGAAATCTGGGCTGACTGGCCCATCTCCGGATTAAATGTAGTGGCGAGTGACATCCCGATAGTCTGGCTGATAAACGCACCCGCCATATTTACCGCCCAGAAGATGAAACGGACGGTAAAGCCAAGGCCCATACCCAGACATATCTCCCTTACGACTATCATGGGGATATGATTTTCTCCGATCTCGAATTTGACGACCGGGGTCAGAAGCAGCGCGATAAACACGGCAAGGCCTATCCTGAATTGCGGCGGCAGCTGGCTGCCGCCTATAATAGGAAGGAAAGTTACAAATATTCCGACCCTCAGCAGTATGAACAGGAAGCTCGTCGCGTAGACTGAAAACGTATTAATATCGCCTGTCAGAATTTCATTTATCATAATATTTCATGCACTTTCTCATTCCAGTTACCAGTCAATACGAGGTGTTATCATGTTTCATTTAATGTAAAATGGTATCTGCTCTATCAGGTTCCTGGTAAATGAGAGCATCTTTTCCGACATCCACGGCATCAGTATGAAAATACATCCAAACACTATCAGCATTTTTGGCACAAACGTGAGTGTAAACTCCTGTATCTGTGTAACGGTCTGAAACAGGCCTATCACAAGGCCGATGACCAGACCTGCAATGAGAGGCGGACCCGACACATACAGAACAGTCTTGAAGACCTCCGCGGATATGCCTTTCACAAGTTCAAGGGTCACTAAAAAGTCCTCATCATTGATCCTACAATCAAATTCCACCCGTCAACGAGTACAAATAAAAGCAGCTTGAACGGCAGTGATATCATGACAGGAGGAAGCATCATCATACCCATGCTCAAGAGTATGCTCGCGACTACCATATCCACTATCAGAAACGGCAGAAAGAGCAGAAACCCGATTTCAAACGCCGTCTTTAATTCACTGATTGCAAATGCGGGTACAAGGACATTCATGGAGAGTTCCTTTGGCGATGCCGGGATCTTTTTCTCTGCAAGGCCCGCAAACAATGCGATGTCCTTTTGTCTGGTCTGCTTAAGCATAAATTCCTTGAGCGGAGGAACTGCCTGCTCAAAGGCATCTCCAAAACTCATTTCTTCATTAATATATGGCGTCACAGCCTTGTCAGTGATTACGTTTATCGTGGGAGACATTACAAAAAAAGTCAGAAACAGGGAGAGTCCGAGAATAACCGGGTTCGGAGGGGTATTCTGTCCACCGAATGCGTGCCGCAGGAATGAGAGCACGACCACAATACGGGTAAAGGAAGTGACCATGATAAGCACAGCAGGCAGAAAAGAGAGAAAGCTGATGAGGAGAAATACCTCAATCAATGGACTGTTGATTTCCTTGAAATCAAATGCATGAACAGGAGACGCAAAGGCAATCATCAAAATGATAAGGGCCGCGCTGCATGTAATTATTATTTTCGACTTTCTACTCTTCAATTTCAATGAGCTCCAATCTTTTTCATCTTGTCGAGCCGGCTCTGAAACCCTTCAGTTTCGCCCAGGTCAAGTTCACCATCCTTAAATATTTTGAGGAGTTTCATATCATTCGCCGTAACTCCCAGTATGAATATCTCTTTCCCGACTTTGAGTGCGGCAACACCTTTTTTTGCCCCGATCGCCTGATAGCTCACAACATTCATGAGACCAAACCTGTTCTGCTTTTTCCTCATTATGAAGCCGACAGCCATTATCAGGAGTATGACAATAAAAAGGCCGGCAGCCACCTGTGCATATGCTCCGGTCATTTTAACTGGGTCAACCTTTCCGACGGACTGATAATATCCGTCAGTCTGACACCGAATTTTTCATTCACAACGACCACTTCCCCCCGTGCGATCAGTCTGTTGTTTGCATATATTTCCATTGGCTCACCTGCAAGTTTGTCAAGCTCTACAACCGATCCCTGTCCGAGCTGGAGGAGTTCCTTTATCAGCATCTTCGTGCTCCCGAGGTGGACACTGATCTCCACAGGGATGTCAAGTAGAAATTCAATGTCTTTTGAGACTGATTCTGAATTTTCATCCTGAAGATTGTTAAATTCGTGCTGCTCAACACCATCAGCGCCGGCAATATCCGCCTGCTGACCCGCGCCTTCCTGTTTCTGTACATCCTGTTCTTCCATGAGTACTCCTTTCTAAATATCGATTAAGAGGCTTCCCTGTGCATTGTCCCCGTTAACCACATACAACACCCGGGAAACATCGTCTTGCCCGACCGCATCACTCAATAAATCCCGTCACCTTTATCGCCTGATTCCCCTTGCTGAAACCGGTCCTGCCGCTGAACTTCGGGGCGCCTTCCACGGTTACAATCAGGTCATCTACAACCGATTTTCCTATATTCAGGACATTTCCTTTTTCAAAATTCATGACATCCCTGAATGTAAGTTCCATCTTTCCGAGGTCAACCGAGAGCTTGACCCTCGTCTCTTTGAGGGCTTCCTTCATCACGAGCGCCCACCTATGATCGGTCTCCAGATTGTCCCCATGGATACCGGAAGCAAGCTTTTCCTTTATGGGTTCTATCATTGAATAGGGTATGCAGACAAACATGCTTCCTGCGAAGTCTTCTATCTCTATATCAATATCGATTTTAATTACGACTTCCGCCGGAGTAACTATAGAGACAAACTGTGGATTTATCTCTGAACTCGCATATTTTGGTTTAATAGGCGCCACAACCTGCCATGCCGGCTCCATGTCCCGTAATGCAATATTGACTACTTTTTGAATTACCCGCTGCTCAATGAGTGTAAATGCGCGTCCCTCCGATTTCACATGCTTTGCGCTGCTGCTTCCAAAAAACAGCTCTATAAAGGCAAAAACAAGCGGGGCCTCAAGGACGAGGAGGGCATATCCCTTGAGCGGTTCCATTGTGAAAAGATTAATGCTGGACGGCATGGGAATAGTCTTCATGAAATCACTGTATTTTATGGTGTCAACATTCTGTATATTTACGTCCGTGTACTTCATGATAAAATTTGAAATTGACCCCCTCAATGACCGGGAAAAAGCATCATTGATCATTTCAAGCCCCGGCATTTTCCCGCGGATAATACGTTCCTGACTTGTAAAGTCATATCTCTTGATCCCGGATATTATTTTGTCTTTTGCTTCATCCGTATCAATCTCGCCCGATGCCACTCCCTTAAGCAGCGCATCTACTTCATCCTGTGAAAGTACTTTATCAGTCATTGCATTACAAACTCTGTAAAATAAAGGTTTTTAAACACATCTTTGTCCATGCCCATGATCTGATTTGCCCTGAACAGCAGCTCATCTTTAAGCTGGAACTTTCCTTCGGGACTCGAAATGGAATTTAACGATTTACTGCTTACAAGTGTGATAATTGTGTCTCTTAGCTGCGGAGTTCTTGCATCAACTTTTTCCTGAAGTTTTTCATCCGTTATCTCGAACTGGATCGTCACTTTGAGATATCTGCCGTGGTCCGATAGATTTAATACAAACGGCGCGAGCGCGATAATCGAAGTATTTGCTTCTTCCTTGACCTCCTTCTTCTCATCAGTTGTACCTTTACTGGCCAGGAGTTTGTATCCTGCAAAACCTCCGGCCCCCAGCACGATGGTAGCAACGATAATTATTATAAGGAATTTTTTGTTGCTGCCTTTTTTCTTTGGTTCCCCGGGTGTTTCAACCTCGAGTTCATCCTTTTCCTCAGCCATCCTTACTGTCCTCCCTTAATATAATTAATCGTTAATATTATCTCTTTCATAATCACTCCGCAAGTCAGGATTTAATTGATAATGTTCCTCTTATATACAAGTTTCATGCCTACGCTAACTTATTGATTATTTGATTTAATTCTGTCTCAAGACTGTCAATTTAATGACTTGCAGATGGAATATTGTCTATAAATAGCCGCGATTTCAAAGAGACCCGCGTTATGAACGGACATTAAAGAAATCGTATGTATGTTCCGTAAGAATTGATAAGGATGCGTCCTCCGGATGTTCCCGGGAGGTGCAGCAAAATTCAGGATATTACAATGAATAAAACCGGCAATTCAGGCAAAAGCATGTCCGTATTAGAGAAGAAAATATATGTTATGGCTGACGAAGTCCTTGAGATCCTCAAACAACTTTCTCAGGACAACAAGTCTCAGCTTAACAGCAAGGTAATTGCCGAACGTATGTTTATAAGGGACACCGTCAAAAAAATGCTGGCGGAACCGGGACAGGATAAATCGAGGTCC
>JAJRVB010000156.1 GCA_024277515.1 Nitrospirota bacterium
CCTCGCCGAAATACTCCAGAAGCTGCCTGCGCCTGCATACATTATGTGATGCATACCGCACCGTCCGGTTCAGTTTTTCGAGTGAAACGCTCCGCTCCCTGTCATCAGGTGTCTGGTCGATGAAATACTTTATCTTCGGGATGTCTCCCCTTCCGAAGAAGAGAATGCATTCGGCAGGCTCTCCGTCACGTCCCGCGCGCCCTGTTTCCTGGTAATAGCCCTCGATGTTTTTGGGCAGGTCGGCGTGGATGACAAAGCGCACGTTTGACTTGTCTATGCCCATGCCGAAGGCTATCGTCGCGACAATTACATTTACTTCATCCCTGCTGAATGCCTCCTGGTTTGTCTTCCTCTCCTCCTGTGTCAACCCGGCATGATACGGCAGGGCCCTGATGCCGTTCTCCGTGAGCATAGATGCCAGGCTGGTCACTGAATCCCTGGTGGTGCGGTAAATTATTCCGGACTCACCCGAATGTTTCTTCAGATATTCAAGGAGCTGTGAATCGAGACCCTGCTTGCTTTCCACACGATAGAAAAGATTCTGACGGTTAAATGAGGCACGCACCGTAAAGGGTGATCTAAGCCCGGTTTTATTGATGATGTCATTCTGTACCCTGTTGGTTGCTGTTGCCGTAAATGCCGCGACTGGGGTTTCGGGAAATTTATCCGTAATATTTGAGAGGCTCAGGTAGTCCGGCCGGAAGTCGTGTCCCCACTCTGAAATGCAGTGCGCCTCATCTATGGCAAAAAGAGAGATGGGAACGGCCCTTAGTGTTTCAATAAAATTCGGCATTGCAAAACGTTCGGGCGCGATATAAAGCAGGTCCAGCGAATTATTTCTCAGACTCCGGAAGACGGTGGATATCTCCTCCTGCTTCATAGAGCTGTTTATAAAAGCCGCGGAGATGCCGTTTCCCAGGGCAGCATCAACCTGGTCCTTCATCAGGGAGATCAGGGGGCTTATGACCACGGTCGTTCCCTTCAGCATCCTGGCAGGCAGCTGATAGCAGAGTGATTTGCCTCCGCCTGTAGGCATGACGGCAAAGACGTCCTTTCTTGCGAGGATCTTTTTTATGATCTCTTCCTGGTTAGGACGAAAGACCTGAAAGCCGAAGACCTTCTTCAGAACATCAAACATCAGTGTGGTACTTGCTGAGCGCTTTTCTTCCATGTTATTCCCTCCATGTCCCCGTTTATCTGAAAATATCCGATATTTTAAATTAAAAACAGATACGTTATCAATTCCCCGGATTCTGCAACAGTCACTAATCCGCTGTTTCCACCCTGTTTCTTCCACCCTGCTTGGACCGGTACATGGCTTCATCCGCCTTTCTGATCAGCTCTTCATAGGTAAGGATGTCTTTGCTGTATGAGGAAACCCCGAGGCTCACGGTGATGTCCATATTGGAGGCAACGCTCTCTCTGATCCGTTCCGCTATCTCATGCGCCTTGGTCAAATCCGTATCCGGCAGCAGTATAAGAAATTCCTCTCCCCCGTACCTTACAGCAAGGTCCATCTCTCTTGTTTCTTTCAGGATCAGCTTTGCGAGGCTGACAAGGATCGTGTCTCCTGCGGAGTGCCCGTGTGTATCATTGTATCTTTTGAACCGGTCTATATCGAGCATGATTACGGAAAAAGATTCCCTGTTTCTTTTTGCCCTGCTGAAGCTCCTTTTAAATACAATCTGCATCATGCGTCTGTTTGCAAGCCCGGTGAGGGCGTCATGGAGGGCAAATCGCTTTGTTTCTTCGTACAGACGGGCATTATCAATGGCTATCCCGATCTGGTTGCTTATGGAGTCGAGCAGTTTCATCCGGCCCTCGGGGATTTGAAAATTGGCGGGCAGGTACAGATAGAGGACACCTGTAACCCTGTTTCTTGCCTTGAGCGGAAGGACGATATGACCGTGGGCGTCCATTTCCGGACACCTGATTGTGTGTCTCGGGTCTTGATGACAGTTGGCGGATATCAGGATCTCGCCTGTTTCTGCGGCGAGTCCGCATAGACAGTCACCGACCCTCATGCTCCTGTGGAGCTCAAGAAATTTCTCTGAGTGTCCAAGGTGAGAGACGAGCTCCATCCGGTCCTCTTCAACAAGGAATATCCCTCCTCCCCGCTCAACATTCAGCATCTTCAGGCCGGTTATGGTATCGAGTATAATGGCGAGGAGCCTTTTGATGTCAATGGTCTGGCTTATGGCGGTTGAGACCGTGTAGAGGATGGAGAGGTCTTCCTGCTTTTCGACTATTTTTTTCTCGGCATTTACCAGGCCCCTCTCTATGGCAAGTTCGTTAAGCACCCTTTCGAGGATATGGGGCAGTATGTCATATGATGACCTCTCTTTGACAATATAGTCTCTTGCGCCCAGCTTCATCATTTCGACCGCTGTCTTTGCATCGCTGTGGCCGGTAAGTATGATAAAAGGATTATCAGAACCTTTCTCCCTGATTGCGGTTATGACATCCTTGCCGGTCATGTCCGGGAGGAGGTATTCAAGCAGCAGGACCGCATCCGGACTCTCAACAGCTGCGTCAATGGCCCGGGCGCCGGTTGAGACTCCATATGCGGCAAATCCCGCTTTATTCAGCTTGTCCTGAATGAGATGGTTCAGTTCCTCATTATTTTCTACAACTATTATGGTGTTTGGATTTCCGGATGTGTCTTCATCATGGAGAACATTCCTCAAGTATGGACCCATGATCCCATTATAACAAAGACACTATTTATTATCCGGGGCAAGCACTTCCTTTATCTTTGATAATAAATCGGCGGGGGTCACCGGTTTTGAGAGGAGTACTACCTCTTCTTCTATCACCTTTTTCTTCTGTAAAATATCTGCTGTGTATCCGCTTGTGAAGATGACCCTGATGTCAGGGCGGAGTTTTTTTATTTCCGTATAGACCTCCTTGCCGTTCATTCGAGGCATGACTACATCAAGGATGACGAGCTGAATGATATCGCTGTTTGCCGCATATTTTTCTACGGCATCCTTGCCGTCCACTGCTTCAATAACATTGTATTTGAACTCTTCAAGGATATTTTTGATTGAATTCCGCACGGCCCCTTCGTCTTCTGTCAGCAGGATATATTCTCCTTTGCCGGCAAGACCGGTGAGGTCTGTTTTTTTCTCTTCCTGAACGGCGCCGCCTGATGTCTTGATGTATATCCTGAATATGGTCCCCTGCTCCAGCTCGCTGTACACTGTTATATATCCGCCGTGCTGCTTGATAATCCCGTAAATGATCGCAAGCCCGAGGCCGGTGCCTTTCCCCACCTCCTTGGTGGTAAAGAAGGGTTCGAATATCTTTTCGCACGTCTCCTGGTCCATGCCGAGACCTGTATCTGAAACAGTCAACAGGGCGTATGTTCCGGGTTTGCCATAGCCGTGGGTATCGACAAACTTTCTGTCGAGTTCGACTACATCCGTACTGATAGTCAGGCTGCCGCCCCCGGGCATGGAATCCCGTGCATTTGTAGCGAGGTTCATCAGCACCTGTTCAATCTGGCTCCAGTCGGCCATGATAGTGGGTTCCTTGTCTGTAAATGCGGTGCTGATCTCTATGTCTTCACCGATAAACTGTGCAAGGATCTTTTCAACATTTCTTACGAGTGCATTAAGATTAATGGGTTTAAACTCAGTGTGCTGTTTTCTGCTGAAGGTGAGAAGTCCCCGGGTTATCTGTGAGGCCCTGTCTGACAATGCAAGGATTTTATCTATGCTGTCATGTTGTTCGTGTTCTGTATCCAGCTTGATTTTTAGCAGGTGAGTGTAGCTTATAATTGCTGTGAGTATATTATTAAAGTCGTGGGCAACTCCGCCCGCAAGCTGGCCCACGGCTTCCATCTTTTGCGCATGCATGAGCTGGGATTCAAGTTTTTTCCTGTCGGCAATGTCAAGTGATACGGCGATAATGCATTGCTCCCCGCCGATATCTATGATTTCGCCGGACCATAGAACTGTGTGGACCGCCCCGCTCTTGATGCGTATTCCGGTTTCAAAGTTGCTGACCTCCCCATACTTTAAAAGGTCATGTACTACTTTTTCGCGGTCCGCAGGATCAACCCATGTCTGAAGCTCTCCGGCTGTGTGCCCGATTACCTCTTCCCTGCTGTACCCGCTTTCCTTGAGAAAGGCGTTATTGACATCTATAAAACGGCCCTCTTTGAGCGTGCTGATCGTTATAAAGGCAGGGCTTGAGCGGAAGGCCTTTGAGAATTTCTCCTCTGAGAATCGCAATGCCTTCTCTGCTGCCTTGCGTTCGGAAATGTCGCGGACAAGTCCCTGAATTACTGTTTCCCCCCCGATTTCAAAAAGGCTTGATGATACCTCCGCAGGAAAAACCCTGCTGTCTTTTTTCCTGCAGTCTATCTCGAAATTTACAAAGCCTCTTTGCAGAATCGTCTCAAAAGCTTTTTTGGATTTGTTTAATGTCTCCGCCGGATGGAGATCCTGTATCTTCATGCTTTTTATCTCCAGGGATGAATACCCGAACATGTCCAGACACTTCTGATTAACATCCAGTATGTCTCCCCGCAGATTATGAAGCACAATCGCATCATTGGAATAATGGAACAGATTGCTGTAACGCTCTCTGCTTTCTTTCAGGGCAAGCTCTGTTTTCTTGCGGGCGCTGATATCTTTCACAAAATGGACAGAGCCTTTCAGCTTACCATCTTCGAAGAGCGGAGAAGCCGTAATAATCATATGCAGTCCGAATTTTGGCTCATAAATTTCTCTTGTGACTGCCTGTTTTGTTTCGAGCATTTCTTTGTGGGGACATCCGGGAAATGGTTCGTCGAGGCCGTGAAAGACCCTGAAACAGTGCTGGCCGTTCAGTTCAGCCTCTTTTTTACCGAGGAAACCGGCAAATGCCTTATTCACTTTTACAATCCTGAAGTCCAGATCAATCACGGAAACAAAATCTGTTATTGAATCAAAGGTATTTCTCCATGCCTGCTCTGCAAGTGATATCCTTGCCTCCGACTTTTCACGCTCGGCCACTTCCCTCGAAAGCTTGTCCATTAACTGTTCTATATAGATAGTCCGGTTAAGGTTATTCTTCAGGTAAAATGCGAGCATGCCCGTGATCAGGAGGAGGCTGATCGCGATGCCCCAGGAATGCCAGTCTTCAAGCTGGTCCAGGTATTCAGGCGTTGGTTTCGTTATGATCGACCATTTCCGGTCCGCGACATTAAATGTCTGAGAAACAAAGTTATCCTGGTCATTCGCAATTACAGGCCTCCTGTCATCCTGCAGGCGGGACAAATGTGTATAAAGAAGCCGGTCACTCTGGGGGGCGGATTCATCGAAAAGGTATACATCAATCCCTTTTGGCTGTAAATAATTATACGATTTTTTAACTATATCACCAATTCGAAATGCCCCCAAAACAAAACCGAGCAAATTGCCGCGCTGATGCTCAACATTATCGATCTTAACATCTGCCCGGTATACGGGGGAAAATACTAAAAAACCATTTTGCTTTTCTTTTTCCTGAACAAGGGTGATTCGCGCTGTGGCCGACATATCCCCTGTATTGCGTGACTTGTTCAGTGCCTTGAGCCTGACAGGATTTGAGGCCATATCAAAACCCATGGCAGCTTCATTACCTTTATAGGGCTCGATAAAATAAACGGGAAAATATTCGTTTTTCTCACCCGCCCTGACCATTTTCCCCTGTGATTCGCGTTCAGTAATCCGGAAGCCGGGAAATCCGTCTGCCTGAGCAAGCTGTTCGAATGTCTCCCGTTCTGATCGGGAAACCCTCGGTATCCACCCCAGCGCCTGTATGCCTTTATGTTTTAGCAGCGAAGACTTTGTGAACTTTTGAAATTCCGATTTCGTAACTTCTTCAGAGCTGAGATAGAGAGAATGCAGGCCCTGAAGCGTTTCAAGCGCGGTTTCTATTTCTCTCTTTACGGCATTAATGCGGTTCTGTGAGTCAAGACTGAATCTGGTTTTCAGTTCCTGAAATTCTAAATGCCGGATAATATAAAATGATGCAACGGATAACAGAATGCCGACGCATATTACAATCACAACTGGGATATATCTTCGTCGGGGGACGGAGGATTTAGACGGTTTCATATCTATCCAGCCTGCCTGAGGATTCTCGATTTCATATCATTGCCCGTTAATGAATGATAGACGACATTATCTCAAATTACAACCGATAATCTTTTATCTGCTCTTAATCGGTTTCTTGCTGAATGCTATGTTATCTCCTTCAATATCCACCTCTATTACGTCTCCGGGTCTGAATGTCCCGTCAAGCAGCTTTGC
>JAJRVB010000157.1 GCA_024277515.1 Nitrospirota bacterium
GCTTTTTAAAACTGTTACGAGCTTGTCAATAAAAGATGCAAAAATGCTGATATCTGGTAAAATAGCAGTGATTTATTCTCTACCCATCTTCATTTATATGAAAGGAAGCCCGGGATAGTGGTGCTATAATGGAAGCTTTATCATTATATGAATTAAACCGGTTGATCAGGTCCGTAATTGAGGAATCACTGCCCGATACGTTTCTTGTCACAGCCGAGATAGCCTCGTGCGATGTCAGGAACCACTGTTATCTTACTCTCGTGGACAAGGAAGAAGACACGATCAGGGCCGAGGTCAGGGCCGTGATCTGGGCGAACAGGTATAAGGTGATAGCTAAAATCTTTGAGGAGACAACCGGCACGAAGCTGACAAAAGGGATTAAGATACTCTTTCAGGCTGCGGTTGGTTTTCACGAACGATACGGCCTGAAACTTACCATTAACAATATTGATCCTTCTTATACCGTCGGCGAACTGGCAGTTAAGAGAAAGGAGATCCTGGACCGGCTCAAGAAGGAAGAATTAATCGACAGAAACAGGGAGCTCGAATTCCCGCTCGTTCCACAGCGCATCGGGATCATATCATCCTCATCCGCTGCCGGATATGAGGACCTGATGACACACTTGACCCAAAACGCATACGGTTATAAGTTTCATACCAGGCTCTATGAAGCGGTGATGCAGGGGGACAGGGCGGAAGAATCCGTAGTCAATGCTTTAAATAATTGTAAGAAGGAGGCGTCTTCTCTTGATGTGGTAGTAATAGTCAGGGGGGGAGGTGGGCAGCTTGATCTTCACTGTTTTGACAGCTATGAAATAGGAAGATGTATAGCCCTTTTGCAGCTTCCCGTTATTGCCGGTATAGGCCACCAGAGAGATGTAACCGTGGTTGATGAAGTCTCAAACATGCGGGCAAAGACCCCCACCGCTGTTGCGGACATGATTATTACGAGGGTCAGGGATTTTGAAGACAGAATCGATAATCTCATGAACGCACTGAACCACAGGACGCGCATGGTGACGCTGGATTTGCAGCAGTCCCTGACTTCATTATCAAAGCGCCTGGAAGTGGCGACCGGAAATGAATTGATAAATAATACAAACCGGCTGAACACATTTATTAAAGGGCTGAAATATTCTTTAAGGTTTATTCAGAACGAGACCCGGAAGATTGCCGGGAAAGAAGAGAGTGTAGGTTATTTAAATCCCTTGAATGTTCTTAAAAGGGGTTACAGCATAACATACAGCAATGAGAGGATTGTCAGGACGTCTTCTGATGTAAAGGCAGGTGATGCATTACGAACAGTTTTACACAGGGGTGAAATTTCGAGCAGAGTGGAAGTCGGGAAAGCAAAAAAGAAACCGGTCAAATCCAGGGATAACAAACACGGTCCAGGTGTTAATATGTCACTGTATGAATAGGGTGCCTGGGCATACCTTTATAATATGGGATTTTGAACAGGGAGGTGATTATGAGTAAAAGTCCAGGCTACAGGGATGCCATAGAAGAGATCGAATCGATTGTTGAGGAGATCGAGAGCGAAACTGCTGATGTTGATGTATTGACCGAAAAGGTGAAGCGGGCGGCCTACCTGATAAAGTTCTGCAAGAACAAACTGAAAAAGACTGATGATGAAGTGAAAAAAATCCTTGAAGAGTTTGAAAAAGAAGAAGAAAACGATTCAGCCTCATCCGGTTGACAAAAATGTGCAGTTGCAGGCATCGGGCATTTAATTCCCGCGCTGCCGACTTTGCGATTTTGAGCTTTCGCGTTGCCTGCCCGACTCGCCTCTCTTGATTAATAAAACACTGAAAAGTTATAGTAACAGGGTTTTTAAATATTAATTTTAATAATACCGGGAGGATATATTATGCATACCCCGTCAGACAAAAAAAGTGATCGTATGCTGCGCCGAGTAAGAGGATATACTGTTTATACAGGGAAAGTACTCTTATCCCTGTCCATTCTCTTTGGGGGATTCATGGACAAGGTATATGCCATGGCAGCCCCGCCCGGAGGCGCCGGGGAATCACAGGGACCGGCTGCAATGCTGCAGTCCTTTCTGCCGTTAATACTTATCTTTGTCATTTTTTATTTCCTCCTTATAAGACCGCAGTCCAAGAAGGCTAAAGAGCACAAACAGATGCTCGAAGACCTGAAAAAGGGTGACAAGGTGATGACAAGCGGCGGGATTTATGGATTGATTGAAGATATTGACGGAGACAATGTTACACTCAAAATCGGTATTGGGGCTGACCTGAAGGTTAAAGTGAACCGCGGCCATATCGCGAGTTTAAGGAAATAGGAGCAGAAGCCCGGTGAAAAAGGATTTTTTCTGGCGTGTCAGTCTGATTGTCATAGCAACGGTGTTGTCGATAATTTTTTATCTGCCTTCAACCGGGCTCAACAAATCTTTGCCTGAATGGCTGCAAAAATACGGCATTGTGCTCGGCCTTGATCTTCAGGGCGGTGTGCATCTCGTATATGAGGTGGATGGTGATACGGCAGTGGATGTCACAATCGAAAGGATAGCATCGAGCCTGACGAATATTTTTAAAGAGAAAAAGATCGAGGCAGAGGCCGGGAAGGCGGGGTCGGACATTGTTGTAGTATCCGAGGATACTGATATTATAGATACGGTAACGAGTGAATTCCCAAATATTGAACTGAGCTCCCAGTCTGAAGGGAGACTCGTATTCAGCCTTCGGGACGGAGAGGCTGACCGGATAAAGAATTTTGCCCTTGACCAGGCGCTTGAGACCATCAGAAACCGTGTAGATCAGTTCGGTGTCGCGGAACCTACCATACACAAGCAGTCTGATAATGAAATTGTGATCCAGCTTCCTGGGGTAAAGGACACCAGGCGTGCGATTGACCTTGTAGGAAAGACGGCGATACTCGAATTCAAGCTCCTTGATGATGAGTCTCCTGTAGCCGCCCAGCTTCCCGGTACGATTTTGCCTGACCAGGAGGAGGAGACCCTGAAGCAGTTTGCCGGCCAGATTCCTGAAGGGGATGAAATTCTTTTCGGAAGGGAGGTACACAAGGATACCGGTGTTGAGACAAAAAGGGTGTATCTGCTGAAGCGGCAGACACTTATGACAGGCGAATTTCTGACAGAGGCACGGGTCAACATCGATCAAAGATATAACGAGCCTTATGTTTCAATCTCGTTTGACGCGACCGGGGCAAAACTTTTTGAGCAGATCACCGCGAACAATGTCAAAAAAAGGCTCGCGATCGTCCTTGATGATAATGTGTATTCAGCGCCTGTAATTCAGGAAAAAATTGCCGGTGGAAATGCCCAGATCTCGGGGTCTTTTACCATGCAGGAAGCAAGGGACCTTGCCATTGTTCTCAGGTCCGGTTCTCTGCCCGCTCCGCTGAAAATGCTCCAGAACGTGACGGTGGGTCCTTCCCTCGGAAGGGATTCCATCAACGCGGGAATAAATGCCGGCATCATCGCGGGTCTGCTTGTCATCCTGTTCATGATTTTCTATTACAGGATGTCGGGTGTGATTGCCGACTTTGCGCTTGTACTGAACATTGTTTTCCTGATCGGCGTGCTTTCGGCTTTTAATGCCACGCTTACACTTCCCGGTATTGCAGGGATCATCCTTGCGATCGGCATGGCAGTCGACAGTAATGTACTTATGTTTGAACGGATAAGGGAGGAACTCAGGCTCGGCAAGACTCCGAGGGCGGCCATCGACTCCGGTTATGACAAGGCCTTCTGGACGATCTTTGACTCGCATGTGACTACACTTATAACCGCCATAGTCCTTTTCCAGTTCGGAACGGGGCCGATAAAGGGCTTTGCGGTCACCCTCGGGTGGGGCGTTTTTATAAATCTCTTTACCGCCCTTATCGGGACCAAGACGGTGTTTGACCTGATCAGTTCAAAATGGGAGATGAAAAAACTGAGCATATGATAGCGATACTGAAAAATACAAAAATCGATTTTATGGGAAAGAGGTATTTTGCCCTGACGTTTTCAGCTGCACTGATGATCGTCGGCCTGTTTGCGATTGTCCAGATTGCAAGGGGGACCGCAAACCTCGGTATTGATTTTGCGGGCGGCACGGCGGTCCAGATCAAGTTTAACGAGAATGTCCCGCTTCAGCAGATCAGAGAGGCCCTGACAGAGGGGGGGATTACCGATTATGACCTGCAGGACCTGCCCACAGAGAACAAGATCCTGATCAGGATAAAAAAAGGCGAACAGACACTTGGAAGCTTGTCCGGTAAAATTATTGACACGCTTAAGAAGAAATTTTCGGAAAATAATATTGTGGTTGACTCAACAACGGAGATAGGACCCAAGGTCGGCGCAAGACTCAGAAATGACGCCTTCTGGGCCATTATGGCGGCGATTGTGGGAATACTGATTTACATTACCTTCAGGTTCCAGTTCAAGTTCAGTGTAGGTGCTACGATCGCCACGTTTCATGATGTGCTCGGAGTACTGACCGTATTTTTTTTGATGGGGAAAGAAATTAACCTTATCCTTATAAGCTCACTTCTTATGATCGCGGGATACTCACTGACCGACACAGTGGTTGTTTTTGACAGAATAAGAGAAAACCTGAGGATCAAATACAAAAAAACCAAATATGACATTGTAAATGAAAGCATAAATGAGGTGCTTTCCCGGACTGTCATTACTTCATTGACTACTTTTTTTGCCACCTTTGCCCTGTATGTTTTTGGGGGTGAGGTTATCCATGACTTTGCTTTTGCCATTATGTGCGGAATAATTATCGGCACCTATTCCTCGATGTTTGTTGCCAGCCCTATAGTGCTTTTGCTGGGAGAAGGAAAGTCGTTCGGGAAAAAGTAAATCAAAATCAAAGATTGAAAATTAAAGACCAAAATTAAGGAAAGATTTTTTCAATATAAACATTCCTTGATTCTACATTTTGCTTTTTAATTTTTAATTTTCCACTATGCATCGAAAATGGCTTGTCAGCAAAACCAGTCCAGATTTTCTTGAATATCTGTCTCATAAGGCCTCAATATCTACCGCTTTTGCACAGGTGCTCATAAACCGGGGCATGAAAAACACCGGGGCCATAAGGGATTTTCTCTATCCGTCTCTCCAAAATATGCATGACCCTTTTCTCATGCCTGACATGAGAAAGGCGGTTGACAGGCTGAAGGCCGCACTTGAGAGTGATGAAAAGGTATTTATTCTTGGTGACTATGATGCGGATGGTGTAACAGCTACCGCCCTTCTTGTGTCCACCCTCAGAAGATTGGGGCTTAAGACTTCCTATCATATCCCAAACAGGATAACCGAAGGATACGGGCTGAGCGATACCGGCATTGACCGGGCGGGAGAGTGGGGTGCAGGCCTTGTCATAACTGTTGACTGCGGTATCAGTTCAGCGCCCGAGGTCGCCCGCGCCATGTCAATGGGGATGGATGTCATCGTGACTGATCATCATCAGCCGCCCGGCACCCTGCCTGCAGCGCTGGCTGTCATCGATCCTCACAGACCGGATTCGGACTATCCATTCAGGAATCTGGCCGGTGTCGGGGTTGCTTTTAAATTAATCCAGGCGCTTTATCAGGATTTAACTGCTACAAATAATTCAAAATTCAAGATTCAGGAATTAAAACCGGAAGAGTTTCTTGATCTTGTCGCGCTTGGAACGATTGCTGATTCGGTCCCCTTGCTTGGAGAAAACAGGATATTAGTAACTTTCGGCCTGAAACGGATAAATGACGGACCTGCCAGGACCGGGATCAGGGCGCTGAAAGAAGTCTCGGGCGTCAATGGCAGCAGCCGGGCCGGGCCGCTTTCCTACAGCCTGATCCCGAGGATCAACGCAGCCGGGAGGCTTGGTGATGCCGGTGAGGTGGTGGAGCTTTTTCTGACGGAGGATGAGGGCAGGGCAAAGGGGATAGCGGGTCTCCTTGAAGATCAGAACAGAAAGAGACAGAAGGTTGAAGCGGATGTATTGAAGTCCGCGCTTGCTATGGTAAATCCGGATGATCCGGGACCTGCAATTGTTCTTTCAGCTCCTGAATGGCATCCCGGGGTGATAGGGATTGTTGCATCACGACTGGTAGACATGTTTTACAGGCCGGTGTTTCTCTTCTCGGAGAAGGAGGGTATTGCAAAGGGGTCTGCACGGGGCATCCCTCCATTTCATCTGTATGACGCGATTGCCGGGTGTTCGGAACTGCTTCTCGGTTTCGGGGGGCACCGCCAGGCTGCCGGGCTGAGGCTTGACTGCAGGGACCTGCCCGCATTCAGGGAGAAAATGAACCGGATAGTAGAAAAAAATCTGAAAGAGGAAGACATGAACCCCATGCTTGAAATAGATGCTGCAGTGAAACTGTCGGATGTGAATATAAGACTTATCAATGAACTGGGCCTTCTCGAACCTTATGGCAACGCAAACAGGGAACCTCTGCTCGGTGCAAAAGACATTAATGTTGTAAACCGGAGGATAGTCGGGAAAAATCATCTCAAGATGAAACTGAAGCAGGATAATTTCAGTATTGATACTATCGGTTTCAGCATGGGTGAGCAAATGGATAATATGGAAGCCGCTCCCTCCCTCGATATTGCCTTTGTCCCATGCATAAATGAATGGAACGGCATGCGGCTCCTGCAGCTTCAGCTCAGGGCTGTAAGACCGAATATTAAAAACAAAAAAACAGAAGTCAGTAAGCAGTAGACAGTAGTCAGGGAAAGACATGAGGATCAAATCTTTTCCAGTCAACTATTAACTATCAGCTGTGACCTGCTGTATACTGTATACTGTCTTCAGTCTTTTTCCCCAAACGGTGTATAATAATTTTATGGTTGTGTTACGAGACATTAACACCGTAGATGCCCTTATCGACAGGGTTATTTCATACAATCCAGAGGCAAATGTCGATCTCCTGCGAAGGGCATATGCATTTTCAAACGAAGTGCACTTCAAGCAGAAGCGGAAGGAAGGCGCTCCATATATCCAGCATCCTCTTGCCGTGGCAGGGATCCTCTGCAACATGAAGATGGATACTCATTCGATTGCAGCCGGTATGCTGCATGATACCGTAGAGGACACGGATACGACAATAGAGGACATAAACGCCCTGTTTGGAGAAGACGTTGCGTTTCTCGTTGAGAGTCTGACAAAACTCGGGCAGATGGAATTCCGGACAAGCGAAGACGCGCAGGCGGAAAATTTCAGAAAAATGTTCATTGCGATGGCTGAGGATATAAGGGTTATATTCATCAAATTTGCCGACAGACTCCATAATATGCGCACTCTCCAGTTTTTGTCCTCACCAAAAATAGAAAAGATAGCGCGTGAGACACTCGAAATATATGCCCCTCTGGCGAACAGGCTCGGTATTGGATGGCTGAAGTCGGAATTTGAAGACCTGAGTTTCAAATTTCTTGAGCCGGATGTCTTTGGTGAGCTTGAACGGAAGGTTGCCAAAAAAAGGGAGGAATATGAAGGCTACCTGCAGGAAGTCATAAAGATAGTGGAGGCCCACCTGAAGGCGGCAGGCATTCCTGCCCAGGTATTCGGCAGGGTAAAGCATTACCGCGGGATTTATCAGAAGATGCAGAAGCAGAAAATCCCGTTTGAACTTGTGTATGATGTGATCGCCATGAGGATAATTACGGATACGCAGGGTGACTGTTACGCCGCGCTCGGTCTCATTCATTCGCTCTGGACGCCTGTGCCCGGCAGGTTCAAGGATTTCATAGGCGCGCCGAAATCCAACCTTTACCAGTCTCTTCATACCACAATCATAGGACCGAAGGGAGAGCGGATAGAATTTCAGATAAGGACGGAAGAGATGGACCGTATTGCGGAAGAGGGGATTGCGGCCCACTGGAAATACAAGGAAGGGGCACATGCGGACAAACTCGACGAAAAATATTTTTACTGGCTGAGGGAGTTTGTAAAATCCCAGAAGGACACCCCTGATGCGAGGGAGTTTCTTGAAGCGGTCAAGGGCAATATCATTACAGGTGTTGTGTATGTGTTTACCCCGGAGGGTGATATCGTAGAACTTCCCCAAAATGCCACTCCCGTGGATTTTGCCTACAGCATACATTCCGAGGTCGGGCACCAATGCACAGGGGCAAGGGTCAACCGCAGAATTGTCCCGTTGCGCTACAAGCTTCAGAACGGAGACACGGTCGAAATTATCACATCCCAGGGGCATGTGCCGAGTCGTGACTGGCTGAAATTTGTCAGGACGCAGAAGGCCAAGGCCCGGATAAAACAGTGGCTCCGGGTGGAGGAGAGGAAGAAGGGACTTATCCTTGGAGAAGAGCTGCTCGAAAAGGCGCTCAGGAGAAACAAACTCAGTCCTTCCCTTGCCAAATCAAAAGAGATCCTTGAGGTAGCGAAACCGTACAGAATAACGACTCACGAAAACCTGTATGTGGCTATAGGGTACGGCAGGCTGTCCGTACATAAAATAATAAAGAAACTCATGCCTGAATCTGAAAAGGTTGAGAAAGAATCAGTCCCCGCGAAGAAAGACGAGAAAAGGACGGAGGAGGGCAGAGGTATAACAATCAAGGGAGTGGACAACATAATGTTTCACCGCGCAAAGTGCTGTTATCCCCTTCCAGGGGAAAAGGTGACAGGATTTATTACCAGGGGCAGGGGAGTCTCCATACATAAAGTTGATTGTCCGACCCTTGACACCCATACGATTGATGTAGACCGTCTTGTGGATGTTGAATGGGGCGGAGATGAATCTACATATACAATAAAGGTACAGGTGCTCACAGTCGACAAGCGGGGGCTGCTTGCCGAGTTGAGCGCCATTCTCTCTACAAATAATATTAATGTCAACCATCTCGATGTTTCCGCAACGCATGAAAAGCAGGCGCTTTTTAATTTTATACTTGAGATCAGGGATAACCGCCAGCTTAACCAGATTATCAGGAAAATGTCGCAGGTAAACGGCGTAATTGAGGTAAGAAGAGTCCATGCGTAAGAGTTAAGAGTTAAGAGTTGAGAGTTAATAATCATCTTCGGTGTGTAAGTGATTCCTTATGAGTAATTCCCGGTTTTGTTTTGACATATTTGAGAGCCCGCTCGGGAAGATATATCTTACGTATTGCGGAAAGTATCTGACAGGAGTGTCGTTTAGGAAACCTTCACATCTGTCTTTCAGAAAAGGCGCGGCCCCGAAGGCCTTCATTCAGGAACTTTCCGCATATTTCAATGGGGAAAACAGTGTTTTTACCCAGAAGATCAAGTTCCTCATTGGTACTGACTTTGAGAAGAAAGTCTGGGCGGCATTAAAGAAAATACCGTCAGGTGAAACCAGATCATACAAGTGGGTGGCTGAAAAGGTGGGCAAACCCTCTGCCTTGAGGGCCGTGGGCAGGGCCCTTTCAAAGAACCCTGTCCCGATTGTCCTGCCCTGCCACAGGGTAATTGCATCGGACGGGTCGATCGGCGGCTTTTCATCAGGTGTGGAAAGGAAGAGACGGCTTCTTGATATGGAGTACTATGCCCGTATGAATGACCCCTGATCTCATCCTTCTGCCATGAGTATTTCCCTGGTGCCGCAGGTGAACACAATTCAACCTTTTCTTCCTCTGATTAACTGATGTTGCGAGTTAAAAAGCAGGTCAGGTGCGGGAGGACCATTCCCTAAAGTAAAACCATTACGAGCACAAGTTTGCATTCAAACACGTTCCCGCCTGTGCTTTCAAGCGCCTGCTCATAGGCCTTCCGGATTTTTTTTGCATTGGCATTCAGGAGCAGACCAATATTTTCACATGTCTTGAACAGGGAGATGGACTCAATATTAATCACGCGGGCTGAATCCAGTTTATCTTTATAATGTTCATAAAACTCAGTCAGCTGCAGTTTGCCTTTCTGATGTTTGTCTTTTAGATGCTCTACCAGGGGTGTGATGGAAAGCGTGTCTTTGTTTAGACTGAAGCGCTCCTTGTTGATGACCAGTTTCCTGTCAAGCTTGCTGAGGAAGGTCGAGAAGAATCTGGATTCGTTTGCTTCAAGCGACGCGGTGTTCAGGATGATGTTCTTTGCCCCCCCTTTTTTCTGAGGGAGAAGGTGTCTGAGTTTGCCGGTCTTAGTGTCAAACTCTGTCGTAATCAGGTCTCTCAGTTGGTCATAATATTTCCTGGCCCCTGACAGGGCCTTCTTCACTGATCTCTTTCCGTAGAGGCCCACGACCGCGTAAAAGAAATCGAACTTCCACAGGTTCCGGAAAATGGTCGGCCACGAATAAAATTTGGCCATGGCCTTCAGCGTTTCAACATGGAGTTCAAAGGCGGTCATCTGCTTTGGTTCAAATACGGCATGCTGGGCGTCATACTTGCTCCAGTCCGTATGGATAAGGCGGCCTGAACTCCTTATTTCCTCAAATACCGGCGTCCCGGGCAGGGGCGTCAGCACCATGAACTGTATGGACTCTATGTTCAGTCTCTTTGCGAACTTTGCGGTGTTCCGGATGGTCTGAATATCGTCGGTGTCGGAGCCGAGAACGAACATCCCGTGTATATTGATATTGTGCTGTTTGACGAGCCTGATTGCATTTTCAATATCTGACAGCACCTGTCCTTTGTTGTATAGAGAAAGGGTCTTCGGGTTTATGGATTCGAAACCTATATAGACTGCGAAACACCCGGCCCTTTGCATCAGCTCCAGCAGTTCGGGATCTTTTGCGACATCAGTGCGCACCTGCGCGCTCCACTCAAATTTAATATTACTTTCGATAATTGCCATCAACAGCTGCTTTGTCCGCTTTTTATTAGCGGCAAAGTTATCGTCTATGAAAAATACATGGTCCTTTCTGGGCGCCGCGGCCCTGATCTCCGTAAGGACCCGTTCGATTGATTTAAAGCGGTATTTCCTGCCGAACATGGGGATCACAGAGCAGAACTTGCAGCCAAAAGGACAGCCCCTCGATGTCGCCAGAGGCACCACCCTTGCCTTCTCCCATTTATACACAAGACTGAAATCAGGTATGGGGGCAGTGTCCAGGTCTTCTGCCAGTTCTCTCGGAGGATTGTGAACAATCTCTTCTCTATCATTTTTAAAAGAGAGGCCCTTTATCGTATCCAGCGGCTGGTTCGTTTCAAGGTGCTCCATGAGTTCTACGAGTGTTTCTTCTCCCTCGCCTATGACAACGTAATCTGCGTACTGCAGGCTTTCTTCCGGCAGGAATGTTGAGTGGGGACCTCCGACTGCTACCGGTATCCCGAGTTTTCTGAATCTCTCTGCTATCTGAAAGGCCCTGTTTGCAGTTGATGTGATTGAAGAAATACAGATCATGTCCGCATCATCAAGCAGGCTCCATGCGAGTGGGGCGATGTCTTCTATAAACACTTTAACGTTGTACCCCTTCTCCTTTAATATGGTTCCTAAGAGTATGGAACCGAGGCGGGGCAGGGCGGTGAAGCTGAAGATATGCGCTCCCGGTGATTTTGCTTCTATAAAATATATGTTTTTCATCTTAATTCGTTTTATTTCCTTTCACTAAATTCTATTTTATATTACGGATAATTAACCCGAAGTATAGTTATACTGCCTACTACAATATCTTATACTCATTATGAGACAAATGCAATGGATAAATGTCAGGAATTGTCTATGAGGGCCGGTGCGGGAACGTGTGGGGAGCTTATGTGCCAGGGGTCAAAAAAAGGGGTGAGAAACGGTCCTCACCCCTGGTAAACTGCTTGATTGTACAGCCGGTTTAGTACATACCGCCCATACCGCCCATGCCTCCGGGCATACCGCCCGGCATGCCTCCAGGCATATCCGCGCCTTTTGATTCTTCCGGTACGTCGGTTATCATGACGCTCGTGGTAAGCATCAGCGCTGCAACGGAAGCCGCGTTCTGCAGGGCATATCTTGTGACCTTTGTGGGATCGATGATGCCGGCTTCTATCATGTCTGCATACTCCTCGGCATTCGCATCAAAACCGAAGTTTTTATTGTCATTGCTTTTTACTTTTTCAAGGATAACTGAACCCTCAAGGCCTGCATTCGCAACAATCTGGCGGATCGGCTCTTCAAGGGCCTTCTTGATGATGTCAACTCCGATCTGCTGGTCTGCATCGCTCAGCTTCAGAGTGTCAAGAACGGGGATTGCCCGCACCAGGGCGATGCCGCCGCCCGGTACTATGCCTTCTTCAACGGCAGCACGGGTTGCGTGAAGTGCATCTTCCACCCTCGCCTTTTTCTCTTTCATCTCGGTCTCAGTGGCAGCCCCCACGTTAATGACGGCAACACCTCCCACAATCTTTGCGAGGCGCTCCTGGAGTTTTTCCCTGTCATAGTCCGAAGAGGTCTCATCAATCTGGGCCTTTATCTGCTTAACACGGCCCTTGATTTTTTCCGCGTCACCACCGCCTTCGACGATAGTCGTATTTTCCTTGTCAACGGTGATCTTCTTTGCGGTTCCGAGATCATCAGGTGTGATGTTTTCGAGCTTGACGCCGATATCTTCCGATATCATGGTCCCGCCTGTGAGGATCGCGATATCCTCAAGCATCGCCTTTCTTCTATCGCCAAACCCCGGCGCCTTTACTGCGCACACCTGCAGTGTGCCGCGGAGCTTGTTGACAACGAGTGTTGCAAGGGCCTCGCCTTCCACTTCCTCGGAGATGATCATGAGGGGTTTCCCCATTTTTGCCGTCTGTTCGAGGATAGGCAGCAGGTCCTTCATGGAGCTGATTTTTTTCTCGTTGATAAGAATGAGGGCATCTTCGAGTGAACATTCCATCCTCTCGGGGTCGGTTACGAAATAGGGTGAGACATAACCCCTGTCAAACTGCATTCCTTCCACAACATCGAGTGTCGTCAGCATGCTCTTTGCTTCCTCAACGGTGATAACGCCGTCTTTACCCACTTTATCCATGGCATCGGCAATCAGGTCGCCGATTTCAGCGTCATTATTTGCGGAGATCGTCCCGACCTGCGAAATCTCTTTTTTGTCCTGAATGGACTTGCTGTTTACCTTAAGCTCATTCACAATGGCTTCAACGGCCTTCTCTATGCCTCTTTTGATCTCCATCGTGTTCGCGCCTGCAGCCGCATGCTTGATGCCTTCCCTGTAGATGGCATATGCAAGCACGGTAGCGGTTGTTGTCCCGTCACCGGCAATATCGGAAGTCTTGCTTGCAACTTCTCTTACGAGCTGGGCCCCCATATTTTCATACGGGTCCTGAAGCTCGATTTCCTTGGCCACGGTCACACCGTCTTTAGTGATTGTGGGCGCGCCGAATTTTTTATCAAGTACAGCATTTCTTCCCTTCGGCCCTAATGTGGACTTTACAGCGTCAGTTAATATATTGACACCTTTCAGTATCGACTTTCTTGCATCTTCTCCAAAAAGCAATTGTTTTGCCATGTTATCCTCCTTTTGAACGAGACAAAATATATATTCTTATTTTTCTACGATTCCGAGTATATCGTCTTCCTTGATGATGAGATATTCCGTATCATCGATGTTAATCTTGGAACCGGAATATTTTTCAAAAAGAACTACATCTCCGATTTTGACTTCCATTGGCTGGACCTTGCCGTCATCGGTGATCTTTCCTGAACCTACTGCAACTATTTCTCCTCTCTGCGGTTTTTCTTTTGCAGTGTCAGGGATATAGAGTCCTCCTGCGCTTTTTTCAGGTTCGTCGGAATATTTGACCACGACTCTGTCTTTAAGCGGTTTTAAGTTCATTTTTTTCTCCTTTCTCTTTGATATGGACTGAATATCCATTAATTTTAAGGTGTTAAAGTTATATTAGCACTCTCCTTAAACGAGTGCTAATATAATATTAATTGATTTCTAAAACAAGGTTTCTTAACGGCAGAAAAGAGGCTATCACAGCTGATTTATGGTGATTATTATTGATTTTCAGCGAATTTCACAGAAATACTGCAAATTTCAAAGAAATTGTGCTGAGGGGCATGCTGCAGCCTGTAAATAGGCGCCCATCGCTTCTATCGGTAATACAGTGGCCGTTGTTTTTTTTTCAGGAATACATTTATCATTATAATACCGAACACAA
>JAJRVB010000158.1 GCA_024277515.1 Nitrospirota bacterium
CCGTCATTATCATATCCTGCATCTCCTTATGATAATGGCGCAGACCCCGACACAGGTGATACCACAACTACATTCACTTTTAAAATTATATACACTGACCCCCAGAATGATGCGCCTGCCACAGGATATCCCATGATATTCATAGGAGACAATGACGGATATTACGGTTATTCCATGATCGAAGAGAATCCTGTTGATAATAATTATACAGACGGAAAAACCTACTATTATAAAACCGGATTCGGCGCAGCCGAGGACCTGAGATACTTCTTTGAAGCACAGGCTGCCACAGGAGATGCAACGGTCGTTAACCTGCCGACTACGGCCCCCGGTTATGAGACCGGGCCGGCAGTATATCTCCTGCCTGGCTATAACATGATAGGGACACCTAAAAACCTGAGTTCAAATTCCATACTTTATACCGACGTGCTTGCAGACGACTCAGGATATCAGTACTGCCTGTACTGGGATTCATACGGCCCTGACCCTGCAGGAGGGGACTGGATAGACAACACGTACGGACTGATGTACACCGGACGGGGTTATGATATTTATTCCGACGGTGGTCCGAGACGGCTTGATGAACCGACAAACATGGGCAATGATGCGAGACCATCAGTCGATATTGTTTTAGACTGTCAGTCCGGCTCCTGCAATCCCGATACTTCCGGTGACGGAGGATGGTCGGTAATCACCAATCCATATACCGCATTTGTTGCCGTGAAAGATGTGTTCGTCGTTCGCGGCGGGGTAGAATATACCTTTACGCAGGCAGTCATAAACGGATGGATAAGCAACTCCATTTATGAATGGGAAGGAGACGGCCCCGGATATTCTTTCAAGGCATTTAACGGATCGCCTGAGGCAGTGCTTGAACCATGGATAGGATACTTTATACATGTGTACGATTCGGTGCCGACAACTCTGCGGGTCTATGCCCCGTAAAATATAAAGAAGGTAAGAGTGATGAAGATAAGCGATAGAATACATGGCAATCAACATGAGGGCCTCAGGCTGCTTTTTATTAATATCTTTTTTGTCATTCTGTTGTCTGCTGCGTTTATACTGCCGCAGAATGTTTTTGCGGAGCCTGACTGGCAGGTGAAACTTACGGTTGCAGCAGGGACGGCTTATAACAATCTTGTACTGGGCACAGACAGCACCGCCACAAACGGGTATGATCCTCAGTGGGACACATATGCCCTTATGGGCGGGACTGTGGAGGCATATTTCCCGCACACCGACTGGGGAGTTCCCCATCAGCAGTTTCACAGAGATATCCGCGCACATGCCCCGGGGAGCGCAATAGAGTGGTCAATAACGGTAAGTTCAAGCCTCACTAATGAAAACTTCACTATCAGCTGGGACCTCTCTTCCATTCCGGACGCCAATCCAATTATATTAATTGACGACTCCCTGGGACAGCAGACGGATATGCGCACTTCCGGGTCATATAGTTTTACCTATACGGCTGTCCGAAATCTCAGGGTGCAGGTCACTGAAAACACCACCTGCTCCAATCTTCCCGCCCGGATTAGCCGCACTGTGCCAGCATATTATTCATCTCTTCAGGATGCTTATAACTCAGCGGCTGACGGAGAGATAATTGAGAGCCTCGCCGAAACACTCACAGGAGACCTCGATATTAATCTCAGCAAATCCGTAACACTTGACGGAGGATATAATTGCAGTTATTCCTCTAATCCAGGTAAAACGATCCTGAACGGCACTCTCACAATAAGCTCCGGGAGTCTGTCGATCCGGAATATCTCGGTGCAGTAAAGAGCCTGAAAGGCTGATTCACAGTTCATAAAAACATATTGCCGTTCAGAGCAGCCGCAGGCCGCCACACCAGGGGCGGGATCCCTTTCTGGTATAATTAAGGAAATACCAGGAGGTGAAAAACATGCAGAAAAAAGTTACGTATTTTGAGAAGCCCGGTCCTGACAATACGGAGCTATGCCTTGATATTGTAAGGGAGAATGTCAAAGAGTTCGGTTACAGGCATGTTGTGGTGGCAAGCACTACAGGAGAAGCAGGTGTCCTCTTTGCAGAAGGGACAAAAGACCTTGATCTGAATCTTGTTATTGTGACGCACTCATACGGATTCAGGGGGCCGAATTCCATCGAGTTTTTACCGGAAGCACGCGGGCGAATAGAGGCGGCAGGCGGAACAATATATACCGGCACGATGATAACCCACAGCCTTGAGACAGCCCTTGCCAAAAAATTCAGCGGCGTCTACCCTACCCTGCTCGTTGCACAGTCCCTCCGCAGATTCGGCGAAGGAGCAAAGGTCTGCTGTGAAATGGTCATGATGGCGGCGGATGCCGGTCTTATTCCCGAGGGGGAAGAGGTGCTGGCCGTAGCAGGCACAGGAAGAGGCGCTGATACAGTGACTGTCATCCGCTCCGCAGCATCAAAAAGGTTCCTTGACCTGAAGGTACTCGAAATTCCGGCAAAACCGAGGGGATAATCATTGCCTGAAAGTATGATATTTCATATCCTGTTATCCATAATGTTGTATAATAATATTACATTTGACAGTACATGCCAGAGTGACAACAAGGGATGCCATTATGGCACTAAAAATTAAAGGGCGTTTGTATTTTTTCATTTATTTTCAGCTGGTTAGTCAATGGCACTTATTTTGCTTAATATTATACGGGAGGAATACTCATTATGAGACATTATATAAATAAATATCATTATAAAGAATTATTACACAATACCCGCCACTCTCTCGGGAGGACCGGGCATATAAAAAAAATATTGTATATCCCTTTACTGGTGCTGATTATCTTTTTAATGACGCCCGCTGCCTCAACAGCCCAGACATGCACAGACAGTGACGGTGATACGTACAATATCGAAGGCGGCGTCTGCGGAGCCGTGGACTGTGATGACGCGGACCCGAACGTCCATCCGGGCGCTGCGGAGATATGCGACGGCAAGGACACTAACTGTGACGGGTGGAAACCGACCCTTGACGTAGACAATGACGGCGAC
>JAJRVB010000159.1 GCA_024277515.1 Nitrospirota bacterium
CATCTCCGCTCACATCCCACGAATATTTGCCACCTGCATTCCGTTTCAGCTTGATCCTGACAGGCCTCTCAGGTGTGATTGCCACTACCTCAGGAATACGCTTAAACACACTTTCCTGCAGGTTGCCTTCTGAATTACTGCATGCACCCGCCTGGGATAAAAGAAAAATGAGTGATAGTGATACAAGAATTCTCGTCTCAGCCATGTTGTCCCCTTTTTTAAGAATGTTATTTGTTGTCCAACTGACTACTGTCTACTGTTTTCTGACTTCTGACTTCTGACTTCTGACTTCTGTCTACTGTCTTCTGACTCCTGTCTTCTGACTCCTGTTTTTCTAATAATTCCTATACCTGTTCGTGATCGGGTAGCGTCTGTCCTTTCCAAAGGCGCGCGGCGTGATCTTTACGCCCGGAGGTGCCTGACGCCTCTTATATTCAGCACGGTCAATCATACGTATGACCCTCTGCACACACTCAACCTCGCAGCCCATTTTAATCATCTCATCAAAGCTCAGGTCATCCTCCACATACGCCTTGAGTATGGGATCAAGCAGGTGGTATGGAGGGAGTGAATCAGTATCTTTCTGGTCAGGCCTCAGTTCCGCGGTAGGCTCCTTCCGTAATATCCGCTCAGGAATGAGGTCCCTGCCCGCCTTCCGGTTCCTCCACTCACATAAATCATATACCAGCATCTTCGGCACATCCTTGATGACCGCAAAACCGCCGGCCATGTCACCATATAACGTAGCATAGCCGACGCTCATCTCCGACTTGTTTCCGGTTGTGAGCACCAGCCGGCCAAACTTGTTTGACATAGCCATAAGCAGATTGCCCCGTATGCGCGCCTGGAGATTTTCCTCGGTAATGTCGGGCTGCGTTCCCTCAAACGGCGCAGACAGGGCCTTCTCATACGACTTTAAAATATTTTTAATCGGTATCTCGAGGACCTCGATTCCGAGGTTTTCCGCATGACCGAACGCATCCTCATAACTCTCTTTTGAGGTATACATGGACGGCATAAACATCCCGTGAACATTCCCCTTGCCAAGGGCGTCAACTGCAATCGTAGTCACCAGTGCGGAATCAACCCCCCCGCTCATACCTATGACCACCCCGCTGAATCCGTTCTTGCGCACATAATCGTGCGTCCCGAGCATCAGGGCATTATAGACCTCTTCCTGCTCTGAAAGCCTTTTCAGTCTTCTTTTTCTGAATGGGGGTTTTGACCTGCCCGGACTCTGGGGGATGGTGATCATTTCGACAGATTCACCCCTCCGCATGCAGGCCTTCAGCGCCCTCTTTTCAGATGCTGCAGACCTCTTTTTCGCAGCCGGGACATCAATGTCCACGACAAGCAGGTCTTCACTGAAGGACTTCCCTTTTGCCGCTAAACGGCCTTCAGCATCAACAACAAGACTGCTCCCGTCAAATACAAGTTCATCCTGCCCACCGGCCATATTTACATATACAATCGCCGCTCCGCACTCGAAGTTTCGGGCCTTTATCAGACTCTCCCTGAACATCGTCTTTCCCATATGAAAGGGGGACGCGTTAATGTTTATAATTATCTCCGCGCCTGACAGGGCCTGGACCATGGCCGGACCTTTTTCCATCCATATGTCCTCACATACATTCACGCCGAGAAGGACACCTCCAAAGTCATACACAGGATATGTCCTCCCAGCCTTAAAGTACCTGTATTCGTCAAACACACCATAGTTGGGCAGGTGCTTTTTATGATAGACGTCAACAATCCTCCCCCCGGACATGACCCCGGCTGCGTTGTATATTCCGTTATTTCTGTCTACAAAACCGACAATCGCTGTAATGCCTTTTGAGGCTGAGGCTATCTTATGGGCAGCGTCAATATTGTCCTGTATAAAGTGGGGCTTTAAAAGGAGGTCTTCCGGCGGATAACCGGTAACAGCGAGTTCAGGGAAGGCGATAATATCAGCATGTTTTTTCCGCGCCCTTTTCATGTATGAGATTATTTTCTTTGTGTTGCCCGGGATGTCTCCGACTACAGGGTTTATCTGCGCGAGTGCAATTCTGACTTTTTTCAATGTCTCGTTCCTCTACCCCTTCCCCTTAACACCAAAACCCGGAAAAATTAAAAAGGGTCTTCGTGTAATCGAGTGGGTAGTTTTGCATATATTATCTTCCCTTTTTAAAATGCATTTATCCCCCTCTTTGGCAAAGTCGAGTCGACCCATCGATGAGACCCGATTCGGGAGGGGTTAGGGGAGATTTTTTAATCATAAGTCTTTCCATATCTCCTCCATTACTGCATCTTTTATATTTCTTCTTAGGTTTCTTGAAAATTGTTTTAAATTCTTATTGTATGAAAGCATAACCAGTATGCGAGATTCTTCAAATCCCCCCTGCCCCCCTTTTCTAAAGGGGGGTTTTTGATCGGATGCGTGTCATTTTTTTATAATTTCACCCACTCTCTTTCGCGATGAGCCTTAAAAAAATGGTTCTTAAATAATAGTTGAACGATGATTGTTTGTAAACCCTGGAACACATTGTGATACGCACAAAGCCCCCCTGATTTCAATAACTCTTTCTCCGCCTTCATAATATCTTCACATGATCCATTTATATTAGTGCGTAAAATTTCAGCCCGGCAGCTTATTGACTACATAGAGGGATCAATATATAATTGAGAAGTCTCTTGTTACCATTATTTTCATTTATACTTATTCCAAACAAAAAACAAGGAGAAAAATATGTTTCATAGAAAAAACACCATCAAACATGCATTATTTATGTATATCTTATGTGCAGCCACTCTGCTCTCAGTCTCTCTTTTCAGTCTGCAGGCCGATGCGTTTAACCCGTTCAGGCGGTCTGAAGG
>JAJRVB010000160.1 GCA_024277515.1 Nitrospirota bacterium
CACCCTCTACCCTGTATCTCAAAATGAGCTGCTTTCACTTAACAATCGTTATGAACTAAAAGAAAAGCTTGAAGAATTTCTTGTATTCGGATCTTATCCCGAGGTTATCACCGCTGCACATCGCAGGGAAAAAGTTGATCTCCTGCAAGAGATTGTGAATTCCTACCTGTTAAAGGATGTCCTTGCCCTTGACAGGATCAAGGGATCAAAAGTCCTCCTTGATTTATTGAAACTGATCGCTTTTCAGGTGGGCAGTCTGGTTTCCCTGAATGAACTCGCTTCCCAGGTAAAGATTGATGTAAAAACCGTTGGCCGTTACCTGGATATCTTTGAAAAGGCTTTTATCATTAAGCGGATGGGGGGATTCAGCAGGAATCTGCGCAAGGAAATAGTCACTAAAGGGAAGTATTATTTCCTTGATAATGGTGTGAGAAATGCTGTTATTTCTCAATTTAATCCGCTTGAGAGCAGAAATGATATCGGCGCATTATGGGAAAACTTTATTATTTCAGAACGAACAAAAAAATGTGCTTACCAGGACATTTACGGAGCTCATTATTTCTGGCGGACATATGACGGGCAGGAACTTGACCTGGTAGAGGAGCGGGAAGGCAGGCTGTTTGGCTATGAATTCAAGTGGTCCGAAAAGAAGAAAGCAAAGGTCCCGAAAGACTGGATTAAAAATTATCCTAATGCAGAATATTCGGTAATTAATTCCGATAATTATCTGGATTTTATTTTATAGTCCCCCAGATAGTATATCCGATAATTCAAGTGCTATTTTTCTGAAACGGCCTTCCATGTGTCTATGCCCCCCCTCAGGGCGGAAGACATCCCTGCCCCGCCGCATGCCTTTGTCCCGGTGAGATAGAGATTTTTGATCGGCGTGCCCGTGGAAGGCCTGCTGAATTTCTGCTTAATCGAAGAAACACCGTCATACCAAGCACCGCCGGTTGCGCCTGTATAACGCTCAAAGGTATACGGCGTGGATAATTCCTTTGCAAGGATTGAATTGGACAGGCCCGGTATGAGCCCTTCAACTTTTCTTATCAGTACGTCGGCGAGCTTTTCTTTCAGCGCCCTGTACTCGTCCCCCCTCTTCCCGTCCACAATACGAAAATTGTGATCATAGGCGGGGCTTACCGGCATAAGCAGAATATGAAGGATATGCTTCCCCTCCGGTGCCAGTTTTTCGGACAGGAGTGACGGCGCCTGCAGGCCGATCACTACATTGTCCGATTCAAGGTTCAGCTCATTCGATACCGCCTTATCAAAAAAGATGTTGGCATCCTCCCACGATTCGTAATAAAAGATACTGCCGTACTTCAGGTCGAACCGCGACAAATCAAGGTCAGTGGCCAGATGGAGGGAAATCCCCGAGGCAGAGGGTGTATGGGCGTCAACCCGGGAGGCAAACTTGCGGGGCAGATGCTGCCTGCCTACAAGCTCAAGAAAGGTCTTTTTTGTATCTGCATTTGAGACAACGGCCCTGCCGTATATTTTCTCTCCGTCAGACATTTCCACCCCGGCTGCCGTGCCCTTCTCCATTAATATACCGGACACCCTGGCGCTGTATCGTATCTCACCGCCAAAATCCAGTAATTTTTTTGCGAGAAAATCAGAGACCGTCTGGTACCCGTCCCTTGGAAAAGATACAGGATTACCATAGCACTCACCCGACATCATCAAAAGCATAAGGGCCGGGATATGTCTTGACGGCAGTCCGGCATATCCCCATAAACTCGACAATACTGTGATCAATCGTTCATCGTCAGTATATTTATTCACATAATCAAAGAAACTTTTCCTTGACAGGGATATGAGCATGGGCAATGTCCTGACAAATGAAATAACATCTCCGAATGATCTTCCGCTGCCCCCTGCAGGAGACAGACCCCGCTGCAGCCGGGCTATGTCCGAAAATATTCTGTCAATTGCCTTTCCTCCGGAAGGAAACGCCCTCCTGAAATTTTCCCGGCACCCCTCAAGGCTGTCTGCCGGCATTACTATCTCAAGGCCGGGATAGACATATTTGGCAAAATTTTCGACTTCCACCCATTCAATGTCATCGAATATTCCGAGGCCGGCCAATATCTCATTTAATTCACCCGACATAATGTTGCTCATTACCGAAGGGATATTGAATGTAAAGCCATTACGTTTATAAGACGTGCAGTATCCCCCCGGGATGCGGTGCTGCTCAAGCAAGAGGACCTTTCTGCCGTCCCTTGCGAGCAGGACAGAGGAAAGCAGGCCGCCGAGACCGCTGCCGATTGTTATGATGTCATGTTTGATTTTTTCTTCTCCTTCATCTTTTTCAGGGTTTTTAAAACAAGCGGGACCACGATAAGAGGAGTTGCATACATCATTACCTTATTGACGGTCTCCCTGCCGAATACGGCCATTGCAACGGAAATTACAATAAAAGGGAGCACCCCCATCAGGACTATTTTTCTGATCAGCGCTGACGCGGTCATGCCGCTGTCAACCGCATTGTGGACGACCGCGATTACCACAGGCAGCATACCCAGTCCGAGCAGTACCGATACAATTACTATGGGAACTGAAAGGAAACCGTCCCTGCCTGCCAGATAATAGATGTAGATGGATGTGGGAACGAACAGGAGACAGGACGTTAATGTACCGGGAGAATATACGCCCTTCTTCACCGTAAAATAGACGTGAAAAAGCATGTTAAGAAAAAACCCCGCTGCAGTCGCGAGTACAATGGCCAGCCCCACCCTGCCGGGGGCATATAATGTCAGCAGGATTCCTGCAATCAGGATGACCCACATGACAATATTCTCCGCAACGAACTTGCGCCGCGAATAGGGTATCCCGAGGGTCTGTGTGGCCCAGCCGGGGAAAGCGCGGTACTCTTCACTCACATGGATGGCGGCTATCACAGGCAGTAACCATA
>JAJRVB010000161.1 GCA_024277515.1 Nitrospirota bacterium
ATAGAAGAAGACTATTTCAGGCAGAGAAAGGTCCCGCCACATATGCGTGTACAGCCGATCCTGCATTTTATGGAACGTGATATATGGGACTTTATCTTTAAATTTAAAGTGCCCTTCTGTGTTTTATACAAAGAAGGATACCGTTCGCTCGGCGCAAAGGGCTCCACAGTGAAGATGGCCGACATACCTGCCTGGGAACAGGACCTCGAGAACACGTATGAACGGGCAGGCCGTGGGCAGGGTAAAGAGGAGATTATGGGTAAGCTCAGGGACCTGGGATACATGTAATGTTTGAGTTGTACGGCCTGATCTTCCTGTAGACGGTAACATGCAGATATGAAAAAATTACTTATTGTAGAAGACAACGCTGATATCCAGAAGCAGATGAAGTGGGGCCTGTCAAAGGAATACGAAATTTTGCAGGCGCTGAACAAGTCTGATGCGCTCCGGCTGTTTCACAAGAAACATCCCCCGGTCGTTACTCTCGACCTTGGACTCCCTCCGGATGAAGATGATGCAGGTGAAGGCTTCGCGTGCCTCCTCGAAATGCTGAAGGCAGCTCCAAAGACGAAGGTGATAATCGTGACAGGGAACAATGACCGGGAAAATGCGCTGAAGGCGGTCGATGCGGGGGCGTACGATTATTATCATAAACCTGTTGACATGAATGAGTTAAAGGTAATACTCCAGAGGGCATTTTACCTTTCCGGCATAGAGTCGGAAAACCGCAAGCTGCATGAAGTGCTCGACAGGGACATCGGATTTGCAGGGATGATAGGCCGGAGCGACGGGATGCAGAAGGTCTTTGAGACTATCAACCAGGTTGCTGCAACAGATGTTTCGGTATTGATAACAGGGGAGAGCGGGACAGGGAAGGAACTGGTTGCCAGGGCGATTCATGACAAAAGCCTGAGAAACAGGGGCCCTTTTATCCCGATCAACTGCGGCGCCATTCCTGAGACACTTCTTGAGTCCGAGCTGTTTGGTTATGAAAAGGGGGCCTTTACAAGCGCCCATGCCATGCAGAACGGAAAATTTGAATATGCGGAGAAGGGGACTCTGTTTCTTGATGAAATAGGTGAGATGTCCTCAAACCTGCAGGCCAAGCTCCTGAGATTTTTACAGGAGAGAAAGATCCAGCGTCTGGGCGGCAGAAAGGACATAGAGATAGACACGAGGGTCATTGCCGCTACAAATGTCGACTTGAATACGGCAATGAAAGATCGCACGTTCAGGGAAGACCTCTACTTCAGGATAAGCGTCATTACCATTGAGATCCCGCCGCTCAGGGACCGGGGTTTTGACATCAAGGTAATGGCCAATACATTCCTGGAGAGATATAATGCCATGTTTAATAAGGAAATCAAGAGACTCAGTCCTTCGGCCATACAGGAGATTGAGCGCTATGCGTGGCCCGGTAATGTCAGGGAACTTGAGAACAAGCTTCAGCGGGCGGTGATCACTTCTGATTCAAATGTGATTGAACCCTGCCATATGGGATTAGGAGGTCAGCCGCCCGGGTCGGTAAATGAACTGCAGACAGAACAGCACTATAAGGGAGTGACCCTTAAAGAGGCCAGAAAAAGACTTGAAATGGACCTCATTACGGATGTTATTGCACGCAACAACGGGAATATCAAGCGGGCTTCAGAGGAGCTGGGAATCAGCAGGCCGACCCTGTATGACCTGATTGACAAGCACAAGATCTCAGTCAAGGACCAGGCAGAGTAATTTCGATAAGGGGGGGAAATGTACTTACTTGTTCCGCATTCTTCTGTAAAGAGCGACCCCCATCAGTCCGGAGCCGAGAATCAACAATATACCTGGTTGAGGCATGGGAGTGACATTACTGCCGGACAAGGCTTCAAAGGGCAGATCTGATGCATACGCTGAAGCCTTAACAAAAACCGCAGCAATAATTATTACGATGCCGGAGATTATCTTTTTCATCCTGTCTATATTTTATTCCCCTCTTATAATTTCTTTAAATTAAAAAAGCAATATATGTGCCAAGTTTAGGGCTCTATCTATAACATGCTGGAATTAATTGAAAAATTGACTTTATCAGCCTGGCCTGTTATTAGAATAGATAGTCTTCCATGTAAGGGATATCGACATTTTTGAGTGCTGCTGTAAATAATTCCCCATGACTTCACCGAGTTGCAATGTGTCGTGATTTCAGTCACTGATAGCCCTCCTCTTTTTCATTTAAGATAAATGCAGGATACATAACGCGGCATTTTGATGTGAGAAGAAGAGTCGGCATTATGGGAAAGAAATTAAAAAATACATACTTAAATATTGGACTTGTACTGTCTCTGATATTATTGCTCCAGATTAACAATGTTTTTGGTGCGAGCGCTTTATTGTCCTGGAATGCCCCGACTGCGAATGATGACGGGACACCTTTAACAGACCTGGCCGGTTATTATGTCCATTACGGGACATCGCCCCGTAATTATTCTGATCATATTGATGTTGGAAAGGTGGTGACTTACAGTGTCAATAATTTGTCAACAGGGGTTACATATTATTTTTCTACCACAGCATATGATACTTCCGGAAATGAGAGTGCGTATTCCAATGAGGTCAGCGCGGCGTTTCAGCCGGTAGATACTCTTCCCCCTGTGACCGTAAGCTATTACTGTGACAACGATGGTGACGGTTTTACCGGTCAGCTCATAGACGGGACATGCAGCGGCACCGGCTGTGAACCGGCCGGATGCCGGTTGACCCCGGGCAATGACTGCAATGACAACGACCCTTATATTAATCCTGAAGCAGTCGATGACACCTGCGACGGCATTGATGACAACTGTAACGGCGCTGAGGATGAAGGTTATGTAACCGCTGCTGTTTCATGCGGAGAAGGAGTCTGCACATCCGTGGGACAGATATTATGTCAGGCCGGTAAAGAAGTAAATACCTGTACACCCGGCCTGCCTGCTGAAGATCCTGAAACTACATGCAGCGACGGACTTGATAATGATTGTGACGGACAGATTGATGAAGGCTGTGTGCCGGTCATCGAAATCACCAATGTGCTTTTGAGCGAAGACTTTTCTTCAGGCATACCCGCCTCATGGCCGGTGCATGGAGCATGGAATACACGGAACGAGTGCGGACGGACACCCGGCCATCCATTCGCAGGGGCATTTGCGATATCCGACTCGTCATGCAGGGTTACTGATTCGGAAGAACTCATCACAGCATCATTCGATACCCTGTCATGCAGCAGCGTCAGACTTGCATTCAGCAATCAGTACTACTGGTATTCCGGGAGTATTGAGGTGGATGTGAGCGGTGACGGAGGATCAACGTGGACTCCAAATATCAGTTTGCGGGATGATGACGGTTTTCCCGATCCTGACTGGAAGGAGCTTGATATCAGCGCTGTTTCTGCCGTGAGTAATGCAAAGGTGAGATTCAGATACGCGAACAATTCTGCAGACGGATTCTGGGCGCTGGATAATGTATGGGTCACATGTCAGGCTGATCAGATGCATATTGCGAGCCCGATACAGGTGCCGGCTGCAAAGACGGTCATGATCGGCAATACAGGAACGGCAAATCTCGCAATTAACATGATCAGCAAGGCAGGACCGGATGCTCCCGGGTTCACCATTGGCGAAAACGATGGTTGTTCAAACCGGACATTACTGCCTGCTGAAAGCTGCACATTTGATGTTGTATTTACCCCTTCCTCAACAGGACTTAAAACCGCGACTCTTTCCGTATCATCCAATGATCCGGACATGCCGGTATATGACATTACAGTCACGGGAACAGGAACGGACACCCTTGATCCGGTCCCATTAATTAAAATTAATGGTTTGGACGGGGTCGTTGATATAGCAAGAGGCGATAACTCGACTGTCACAATAGAACTCGACCCCGGCAGCTATAACGGTAAAGAGGCTGACTGGTGGGTATTAATGGAATACCGGAAGCGCTGGTACTATTACAATGCTGCAATCGGGAAATGGAGGCGCGGCTATTCATCCTACAGGCAGTCAATACCTGACAATGCGGGGCCGTTTGAAATTCTGAACAGCTCACGGCTCTCAAGGGGCATGTATACTCTGTATTTTGGAGTTGATACGAGCATGGGCGACGTGTTTGATTCCAGTCTGATATATTATGACACTGCCGTGCTGAACATTCAGTAGGACTGTTTTATGAGGCAGTGTTCAGTCTGAACAGCGCCCTGATTTCTCTCAGTTTCTCCGGTGCGGTGCGCAGGAAAAAGTCAATTACCGTATTGTTGTGGTGATCAAAATAGTCAATGTATTCATTGACACATATCTGGCGCTCAAGCGGAGTGCTGATTCACAGTCTGTTTAATTGTTCAATTATTTCATGTCTTGCCAGGTTTCTCATTTCAACCTCCTTGTAATAAAGATAGCATATACTGTGCCAATCAGAACTTGCTATAATTTAAGGATATTTTTTTGGCCTGCTCAGGAATAATGTGTCGAAACAGGCAGTTTTTTGCCATTATGACCGGGTTTGTGTTCGAGAGAGAATGCGGGATTGAGCGTCCCCCCTGTAGTATAATATTCCCAACTAAATGATAAGGAGGTTTACCATGCCGAAAGTAGCAATATTACTTGCCGATGGATTTGAAGAGCTTGAGGCTGTCGCCATTATTGATGTGCTCAGGAGGGCGGATATCGTGGTTGTGTCGGCAGGTCTTCATGAAGGTCCGGTATCCAGCGCCCGTAATGTCAAAATTATACCTGATACGGTTATTGACAGGATCATGCCGGATGATTTTGACATGCTTGTACTACCCGGAGGTCAACCCGGTTCCGACAACCTGAATGCTGATAAGAGGGTGGGGGACCTGATAAGAGATTTTGACCGGAAAGGGAAAATAACCGGCGCGATCTGTGCGGCCCCATATGTCCTTGCAAATGCGGGTGTCCTGGAAGGGAAGCATGCAACTTCATATCCGTCCTTCAGTGAGAGACTCGGTTCTGCAGTCTATGAGGAGAAATCAGTGGTAGAGGACGGCACGGTCATGACCAGCAGGGGGCCGGGAACGGCCATATGCTTCGGGCTTGCCATTGTTGAAAAGTTTCTGGGCGGGGACAAGGCGCAGCAGATCAGGGAGGCGATGCTTGTTCAGCAGGACTGTGATTAATGAATTATAAAATCAGGCGCTAACTGGATTTTGGAACGAGGTCCTCGCCCTCGGCCCTCAGATGGCTGCAATGTTTTTCGAGGGCTGCCAGGAATCCGCGGCGGTCCAGTGGCGATACCCGGTATCCCCGGTCTGATCCTTTGACTTCAATATGCAGGGAGTCACGGGAAAAGTCAAAGTTATATCCGCCCGGCTGCCCTTTATAAGTAACTCGCCGTATATCACTTAACTTCAGCTCCTTGTGCAGCATCCCGCTCTGAATGTGAAGTGATTCCGTCGAAACCCTGTACAGGGTTGTAAGCCAGAACCATGGCGCCGGCAGTCCTATCAGAAAGGTGATGGAGGCCCCGGCAAGCCGCTCAATGAGCGGGCCCTTTGAGGCGATGATGCTATAGGAGAAGACCCATAGCAGGAGGGAAGCGCCCCAGACGAACAGTGTTATCCTGACATCATGTCCGGACCTGAAGACCTCGGCATCTGAATTCTTTGTTGACATATGA
>JAJRVB010000162.1 GCA_024277515.1 Nitrospirota bacterium
GCGTCACATAAAGGAGCGCTGAAGGCCGGAGGCAGGACCATAGCCGTGCTGGGTTCAGGGATAGACGTGCCTTATCCCGCTTCCAACAGGGACCTGATGAAGACCATAGAATCTTCAGGGGTCCTCATAAGTGAATTCCCCCTGGGGACCGCCCCTTCAAGGGAGAATTTTCCGAGGAGAAACAGGATTATAAGCGCGTTATCCTTCGGGGTCATTGTTGTTGAGGCAGCGCTTGACAGCGGCTCTTTAATTACAGTAGCATATGCCCTCGAACAGGGCAAAGAGGTGTTTGCAGTGCCCGGTAACATCACATCAAAGAATTCCATGGGGACCAATGATCTCATAAAAAAAGGCGCAAGGCTTATAGACAGCGCTGATGAAGTTATCGAGGAACTGCGGCCTCAGCTCAGGGGCGTCCTGAAAGAAGACAGGCTGAACTCAGCAGATACGCTGCCTGAGATGTCTGATGAAGAAACAGCAATATTCAATTATATAAGCAGCGGCCCCCGGCATATTGATGCCATTACAAGAATGGTAAATATTACAAGCAGCAAGGCACTGTCATTACTCTTAAACCTTGAACTTCAAGGACTTATACGGCAGACACAGGGGAAACATTTTTCTCTGAACTAAACCGGATAAAGATTGCATGAAAACTGCCGATAAATAAATTCGTAGAGAATCAGGAAAATATGGAGCTTTTATAGATGAAGTCACTTTTGATTGTTGAGTCACCGACAAAGGTCAAGACCCTCAGCAAGTTTCTTGGGAAATCATTTACGATCAAGGCCTCTGTGGGACATATAAAAGACCTTCCGCGCAAGGAGCTCGGAGTTGATGTTGAGAATGATCTTGCCCCGACTTACGTTGTAATTGAGGGAAAAGAAAAGGTGCTCCGGGACCTGAAGAAGGCGGCCAAATCCGCTGACCGGATTTTCCTCGGACCTGACCCTGACAGAGAGGGAGAGGCGATCGCATGGCATATTGCCGAGGAACTGAACGGCTCCTCAGACAAGGTCTTTCGGGTGGAATTCAATGAAATCACGGAAAAAGCCGTAACAGAGGCCATAAAGAATCCGAGAAAGGTTGACATGAATCTTGTTGATGCCCAGCAGGCGCGGCGGATTCTTGACAGGCTTGTCGGCTATAAGCTCTCTCCCCTGCTCTGGCGCAAGGTACGCCGGGGACTGAGTGCAGGAAGGGTCCAGTCAGTCGCCCTGAGGCTTGTCGTTGACAGGGAACGTGAAATTGAGGCATTCAAGTCCGTTGAATACTGGAGTATCACTGCACACCTTGAAGGCGCCGAGCCGCCGCCCTTTGATGCCAAGCTCCTCCGCATTAATGGTAAAAAAGCGAAAATCGAGAACGAGCAGCAGGCCAGGGAAATATTAGGCGAACTGGAAGGCAAACGTTTCCCTGTAAAAAAGATAGAAAAGAAACAGAGAAGACGCTCTCCCGCGCCTCCGTTTATTACGAGCACGCTTCAGCAGGAGGCATCACGAAAACTCAGGTTTACCGCAAAGAAAACCATGATGGTCGCCCAGCAGCTCTATGAAGGCATTGAACTCGGAGGAGAGGGATCAGCCGGACTTATCACTTATATGAGGACCGATTCCGTGAAGGTCGCGTCTGAGGCTCAGCAGGAAGCGCGCGCCCTGATCAGAGGGGAATTCGGCAAGGATTATGTCCCGCAAAAGCCTCCTGTTTACAAAAGCAAGAAATCCGCACAGGAAGCCCACGAAGCCGTCAGGCCGACTTCCGTCATCAGGGTCCCTGCGGGCATCAAAAGCTATCTGTCGAGGGACCAGTATAATCTTTACAGACTCATCTGGAACCGTTTTGTCGCGAGTCAGATGCATGTTGCGCTTCTTGAGCAGACTTCCATCGACATTGTTCCTGAAAACGGCAGTCCGGATTCCGAGGGGAAATATTTGTTCAGGGCGTCCGGGACTGTTGTGAAGTTTCCCGGTTTTATGAAACTCTATACTGAAGGCGGTGACAGCGCCTCTGAAGATGAAGGACTGCTTCCCTCACTTTCTGAAGGAGATGTCCTGAAAACATCCGGGATCACGCCGAAACAGCATTTTACACAGCCGCCGCCGAGATTTTCAGAGGCATCACTCGTCAAGGAACTTGAAGCAAAGGGGATCGGCAGGCCAAGCACATACGCAAATATATTGTCAACAATACAGGACAGAAAATATGCGGAAAAGGATGAGGGCAGGTTTAAACCCACAGAACTTGGAATGCTGGTGAGTGATCTTCTTGTTGAGAGGTTCTCTGATGTTATGGACTACAACTTTACGGCCAACATGGAGAACAATCTTGACAGGATCGAAGAGGGGGGCCTCAGGTGGACCGATATTGTAATGGACTTTTACCGGCCCTTCGACAAGGACCTGTCAGAGGCGATGGAAACCCTCGGCAAGGTCAAACCCAAAGACATCCCCACTGACGAGGTGTGCGACAAATGCGGAAAACCGATGGTCATAAAGTGGGGCAGACACGGCAGGTTCATTGCATGCACCGGCTGGCCTGACTGCAAAAACACAAAACCCCTTGAACAGGAGGGAGCGGACGGCAATGGACAGGGCGCCGCAAAGGAGGTTGACGAAAAATGTGAGAAGTGCGGCTCTCCAATGGTCCTGAAGTCCGGGAGGTTCGGGAGGTTCCTTGCCTGCAGCAAATACCCCGAATGCAAGACGACCAAGCCTATCAGCACCGGAATAAAATGTCCTGATGACGGAGGCGACATCGTCGAAAGACAGACGAAAAAGGGCAAGCTGTTTTTCAGCTGCGGCAATTACCCCAATTGCAAATTCGCCACATGGTACAGGCCCGTCAGCAAACAATGCCCCTCATGCGGAGCAGACTTTCTCGTCGAAAAAAAGACCAAAAAGGAGCAGGTACTGACATGCCTGAATAAAGGGTGTCAATACAAGGAAGAGCTCCAGGAAGATGCAGCGGAACCGGCCGGAGTCGAGTAAAAAAGCTGTCATCCCAGTTCCCTCATCAGTGCGTCCATGTCTCCGGGCACTGGAGCGGTAAATTCCATTAATTCTCCACTGACCGGTTGTCTGAGCTTTAAAGAAACAGCATGCAGCATCTGACGGGGGACTCTTATGAGCTTCTGTCCGTGTTTTATCCGGGTCTTCTGCCCGTACGTTTTGTCCCCCAGCACCGGATGACCAAGGGATGCGAAATGGACCCTTATCTGGTGAGTCCTCCCCGTAATGATCCTGACTTTTACGAGTGTCGCCGTGCCGAATCTTTTTATGACTTCAAACCGGGTGATCGCCTCTTTCCCTTTTTTTGTTCTGGTTGACATCTTTTTCCGGTCCGACTCCGACCTGCCGATCGAAGCCGTTATTTCTCCACGGTCTTTTTTTATACTTTCAAAGACAAGAGCAAGATAATACTTTTCAATCTGCCTGTCCCGAAACTGCCTGACAAGTGCGTAATAAGCCGCGTCATCTTTGGCCACCACCAGGAGTCCTGACGTATCCTTGTCGAGACGGTGCACGACCCCCGGTCTCAATGGCGCACCGATCGATGAAAGTTTACTGCATTGAAATACAAGGGCATTCATAAGCGTACCGCTTCTGTTACCCAGTGCCGGATATATGACCATGTCCGGGGGTTTGTTCACGACCACAATATGTTCATCCTCATAAATAATATCCAGAGGGATCTCTTCCGGAATGAGGATGGCCTCCGGCTGGGCAGGGACTTCCATCTCTATCCTGTCACCCTCCCTAAGCCTGTACCCTGGTTTTTCCCTGATGGAATTAACGGTTATCAGCCCCTTCCTGATAAGTTTCTGGATAAAGGAACGGGTCAGATAACTGTTCCCGGCAATAAAAGTGTCAAGCCGGTGATTACTGCCCTGTGAAGGCACGCTATAAATGTTTTTTGTCATGAAATATATAATACTTATATGACTTGACAGAAAACAACGATGTATTATTTAATATCTGGTAATTGTTCATAACAATTGCCGCGCTTAATAACATCTTTTCAAAAATGTAAAATAACACTAAGAGGAGGAAGTATGTATTTACGCAAGAAAAGTATTATCTGTATCATGGCATTAATGTTTGCCGTCCCGCTTTTTACAGGATACCAGAATGCCTATGCCAACGGAGTAAACAAGCTTGTCGAAACAGAATGGCTCGCGAAAAACCTGAATACCGTAAAAGTAATATTCGTGGACAACTGGCCTTCCGATAAGGAAGCATACATGAAGAAGCACATAAAAGGCTCTGTCTATATGGGCATCGGCGCATTAATGGGCGCAATCAGCCCCAATCCCCCTGACAAGGAAAAATTTGAAGGGATGATGCACAGGCTCGGCGTCAACAGTAGTGATCATGTAGTCCTGTACGGCGCAAAGGGTGACAGTGTATTTGTACTTGGCGCGTTCTGGCTCATGGAATACTTCGGCAATAATAACGTCAAATACCTCAACGGAGGACTCGCAAAGTGGAATAAAGAGAATCTTCCTTCAGAGGGAGGCATGAAGCAGGCCAACCCCGGTAATTTCAAGGTTTCATCCAGAAATGAGTCCATAAGGATAGTGGCTGAAGACGTACTGAAGAAACTGGGCAGTGCAAATACGGTTATTGTGGATTCACGGAACACCGAATTTTATACCGGCAAGACAAAGGAAGGGGAAGTCAAAAGATTGGGACACATCCCCGGCGCCCTTGATATGGGATACTATGTAACAAATTTCAATGAGAAAGACGGCACATTTAAATCAACATCTGAATTAAAGTCCATTTATGAAGCAAAGGGCGTTACAAAAGACAAAGAGGTCATCACATACTGCCAGGGCGGAATAAAGGCCGCAAATTCATACTTTGTGCTCAAACACCTGCTCGGCTATCCGGACGTCAAGGTATACGTTGGATCATGGGGTGAGTGGAGCGGACTGGACCCTGACAAGTATCCAATTGAAAAATAAGGTATTCACATTCAGCAATGCCCGGGACATTTCTTATGCCCGGGCATTGCTTTTTTATCTTTCTCAAAGATACTGTAAGAGATGGAGGATACATGATACTCGGAATTCTTGTGAACACTGACAGGCATACGGAACACCTTGTCGGACTGACAAAAGCGGCCGTTGCAGGAGGACATGAAGTCATCATCTTTTTTATGGATTCAGGGGTAAAGCTCCTTGTAAATCCCACTGTGACAAGCCTTTGTGACCATTCAGGGGTCAATATGAGTTTCTGCGATTACACCACTCAGAAAAACGGTATCTCCAAAGAAGGTGTCTGTGACGAGATTGTATGCGGAAGCCAGTACAACAACGCTACAATGAATCACGAAGCCGACCGGGTGATAGTTCTGTAATTTAAAAACATATGAAAATTCTGCATATCATTAATGAAGGCCTGAGTCCCCTTCCCGAGCGGATCATCGATGTCCAGTCCCGGGACAATGAAGTCAGGGTGGTTGAGCTTTCAAAAAAAGACATATCGTATGAGTCGGTCATCAACGATATCTTTTCTCACGACAGGGTAATCTCCTGGTAGTAAAGTCTATGCCTCCGACTTTGTCCTGCGTCACTATTCAGTCTTGTATTTAATGTCAAATGCCAAAACCAAAATGTCAAACCAAACTTTAATGTTAAATGACAAATAAATTCATGCGGCAGCTTTCAATTTGAC
>JAJRVB010000163.1 GCA_024277515.1 Nitrospirota bacterium
CCTGTCAAACTCGCCATTGAACACATCTCATCCCGCAGGGCCCAGGCCGTCCTTATCAACAGCGGCAACGCCAATGCATGCACCGGCAGAAAAGGCATGCAGGATGCAAGGGACCTGAACTCCGCAGCTGCAGAAGCCCTCGGCATTTCACCGGGGCTGGTGTACGTGTCTTCAACCGGAATTATAGGGAAACCCCTGCCAGTAGAAACAATGAAATCCGCATTGCCCCGGGTTGTAGAGAAATTATCTCCATCCTCCATCCGGCAGGCCGCGTCCGCAATAATGACGACCGATACCTTTGCCAAGGTCTCCTGCAGGCATATCACCTTTGGAAAGAAAAAAGGCGTGATTGCCGGCATTGCAAAGGGGGCCGGGATGATCTGTCCTGACATGGCCACCATGCTCTGCTTCATTGTCACGGATATCGCAATAAACCCTGCTGCCCTTGATGCAGCGCTGAGAGAGGCCGTTAATATGTCTTTTAACAGATTAACCATAGACAATGATATGAGTACGAATGATACCGTCATGATAATGTCAAACGGCGGCCTGGGAAACAGGCTGATCACAAAACGTTCATCCGGGTTTCATGAATTCAGGAGCGCACTTAATGGAATAACATATGACCTTGCAGCAATGATCGCGAAGGATGGTGAAGGCGCTACAAAACTTATAGAAGTTACTGTGACCGGGGCCCGCTCGGAGGCGGACGCGGAAAGAGTCGCTTCATCAATAGCAGGGTCCATGCTGGTCAGGACGGCTGTATATGGAAGAGATCCGAACTGGGGCAGAATCATGGCGGCAATCGGGTACTCAGGTGCTGAGGTCAATGAAGAGAAGATAGATATACACCTGAATAATGTGAAACTTGTCGTCAAAGGCGTGGGTACCGGCAGGGACAAACCAGCACGCCGGACCCTTTCTAACAGACATATACGTATTACGGTCAATATGGGCGCCGGCAGAAAAAGCGCGAAAGCGCTTACATGCGATTTAACAGAAAAGTATATACATATAAATGCTCATTACGGGACCTGATTTTCCCCGCAGGAATCCGCACCTGTTCATGCGGCGCAACAAAAAAATAGATCCTCATCCTGAAAATGCCTGTCCAGGGCATATGAAAAATATGTGATTCAGGAACTTGACACAATATAATTACTTCTTTATTGTAGGGTATATGTTTAACGGTTTACAAAAAATGCGGGGGAGTAAAATATGAAAAAAACTTTTTTTTGTCTTCTTCTCTTCTTTACCTGTTTCACCGCGATGCTTCATGCCGGGGACACTGCACCTGAAGAATATGTCATAGAAAAACAGGATACGTTGTGGGACATTTCAGGCAACAGGCTGGAAGACGCTTTTTTGTGGCCGAAACTCTGGAGCGTCAACCCCCACATTGAAAATCCCGACCTCATTTATCCGGGCACTAAAATAATAATACCGACCAGGGAAGAACTGCTGCGTATGACGGCCCCGCCGCTCAGGCCTGTTCCCGCTGCAAGGGAAAAGAGTGTAAAAAAACCCGAACGAAAGACTGTATGGAAATACACGCCTGTCATGAAGAAAAAGTTTATTATTGACAAACGTCTTTATATATCGAGCGGCTGGATCGCTGACAGATTCCCGGGCATCGGGACGGTAACGCACTCACCAAAAAGCCAGCAGATGTCCAGCAAAAACGACATTGTATATATAAAACTTAAAGAGAAAGGCTCTGAGGGCGGGCGTTTCTTTATTATCAGAAACATAAAAACCGTAAGACATCCGGAATCCGGAAAGAAAGTAGGTCATCAGGTCAGGGTTGTGGGCATCCTTGAAATAACCGGGACAGACGACAATATGACAAGGGCAAAGATTGTCGAATCTTATGAAGCTGTTCAGATTGGAGACGGCCTGATCGCTTATCATGAGATGGAGGCCCCGCGTATCCCTGATTCCGCCCGCGCACCTGACATAAATGGATATATCATCGAGTCCCACATAAATTCCTATCTTATAGGTGAGGGAGATATTATCTTTCTTGATAAGGGAGAAAAAGACGGGATACAGGTGGGGGATGTATTCAGGGTCATTTCCGGGCCGCCGGCCAGGCGCGCAATAGGGAAAATACAGATAGTATCTCTCAAACCGAAAACATCAGGCGCGGTCCTGCTGCAGAGTGACCAGGAGATAACGATAGGCGACCGATGGGGACAGGTCACAAATTAAAACCTGAAGATATCTGAGGCTGTTTTTTAAGTGCTCACCAAGGCCTTGAGGGCCTTGAGTCTGCTCGGATGCTTCAGCTTTCTCAGGGCCTTTGCTTCAATCTGCCTTACACGCTCTCTTGTTATCGTAAGATGCCTGCCGACCTCTTCAAGTGTATGGTCCCTGTCCACGCCTATACCAAACCTCATCCGTATGACTTTTTCTTCTTTCGGGGTCAGTGTCCCGAGGACCTTCTTTATGTATCCTGATATTTCCTTGTCTTCAGCATCGGTATAAGGAGATGGACTGTTATTGTCGCCGATAAAGTCTTCCAGTTCGGTGTCTTCATCGCCGACCGGGGTCTGGAGTGCTATCGGGTCCTGGATCGCCCTGAAGACCTCTTCCACCTTTCTCGTAGGCACAGTAAGTTTTTTTGCTATCTCATCGTCAGCAGGCTCCCGGCCCAGTTCCTGTGTCAATTCCCTGGACGCCTTTGTGACCCTGTTATAAAATTCCATCATGTGCACAGGCACCCTTATGGTCTTTGTCTGATCAATGAGCGCCCTCGTAATGGCCTGTCTTATCCACCACGTAGCATATGTGCTGAACTTGAAGCCCTTCTCATGCTTGAACTTGTCAACGGCCTTCATCAGCCCTATGTTTCCTTCCTGAATCAGATCAAGAAGAGGCAGTCCCCTGCCCACATAGTTTTTTGCGATATTGACGACAAGCCTCAGGTTTCTGGTGATCAGTTCATTCTTGGCCTCAAGTACAAAGGCCTTGACCCTGTTGATCCGCTCCCATAATGTAAGCAGGATTTCAACTTTGACACCTGCCTCTCCCTCAATTTTTTTAAAGGTGGTCTGAGCGCGACCGGCCAGGTCTTCCATGGCAGCCAGCAACGCGACCCTCACCCTTTTCTTGCTCTTTTCATTGGCAATAAGCGCCTTGAGTTCTTTAAGGGAGCCGCCATACCGGTCCAGTTCCGCCTGCATATCATAAATAACTTCAATGATAAGCTCGATCCTGTAGAGGGTCAGCTCAATAATCTGCGTTTTTCTCTCTTCCTCATCCATGTCCAGCAGTTCTTCCTCACTGAGAAAGTCCAGCTCTATCTTTTTCGTGAGCGGAATGGTCTGGATGATTTCGCCGATAATTTCCTTTCCCTCTTCGAGCTTCTTGGCAAGCTCAACCTCCTCGCTCTTTGTGAGGATAGAGATATCCCCCATCGAATGAAAGTAGGCCTGTACAAGGTCCTCGGTCTTTTCATACTCCGGAGGCGGGGTTTCTTCCAATGGAAGGGCCTCATCAGAGTCAACAATCCGGACCCCCATATCACTAAGAAGGTCCATCAGGTCCTCTATCTCATTCGGAGTAAAAAATTCAGAAGGCAGGGCCTCATTGATTTCATCATAGGTGAGGACCCCCCGTCTTTTGCCGACCTCTATTATTTCATCAAATACGTCTTTTTCTTTCATATTTTCCTCATATTTACACTTAACTTATAAGTCTAACATATATTTTTTGCAATTTCTACCTTTCCCGCAATAAATTATCCATTATTTAAAGTTATCGGAAATATTAGAGATATTCCTTAGATAAAAATATAACTCTCAGGAATTCAAGGGTAAATCACACAGTTAACTCACGGTCAAAATGCCTTTTCATCTATACACATAACGTCACGGATTAATTATCCGTGCTGAACAATATCAGCAAGTTACCGGTCAAAAGCTTTCAGCAGCTTGTTATACGTCTTTTTTAAATGTTCAGGCATGACCCTGGTTTCAGCAATGATCGGCATGCTGTCAGTATCACCTGTCCATCGTGGCACAACATGGATATGCATATGGGACTCCATGCCCGCGCCTGCCACTTTGCCGAAATTAAGCCCCATGTTAAACCCGTCGGGCCTGAGGACGTCTCTCAGAATGTTTACCGACATGTCAACATTCTTGATAAGATCAAAAAGGACCTCATCCGACAGTCCGTCAAAGGTAGACGTATGAAAGTAGGGGATCACCATCAGGTGCCCGCTGTTGTACGGGTACTTGTTCAGGATAACAAAAGAGTGTTTACCCCGGTGAAGAATCAGATTTCGTCTGTCCCTGCTGCGGTTTGTCCTGTCTCCCTTTTTTTTTGATACATCACAAAACAGGCAGCCTTCATGTTTGTGTTCATCGAGGATATATTCCATCCTCCAGGGCGCCCACAATCTCTTCATATAACCTCCATTTAATAAAAGTTGAGGGTTAGAAGTTAAAAATTGAAAGTCAAAAAATATCTAACTCTTCAGTTGCTCAAGTACCTTCTGCATGTCCTCCCATGTAAGCCATTTGGCCTTCGAATTCCGCAATAAATATGCAGGATGAAACGTAGGCATCACAGGAATATCATGGTAATCATAAAACGTGCCCCTCAGCCTGCTGATTGGGACGGATGATCCTAAAATGGCCTTTGCCGCTACATTCCCCAGACAGACGATGACCCCCGGTTTAATTATCTCTATCTGTCTTTCCAGAAACGGCATGCATGCGGATATCTCATCCGGTTGCGGATTTCTGTTGCCGGGAGGCCTGCACTTGACAATATTGGCGATATAGACATCTTCACGTTTCAGACCGAGCTTGACAATAAGATTTGTAAGAAGTTTTCCCGCGTCACCCACAAAAGGTCTTGCCTGGATGTCCTCATCGCGTCCCGGGCCTTCGCCGATAAACATGAGCGCGGCCCCCGCATTCCCTTCGCCGAAAACAATATTTTTGCGGCCCGTTGAGAGCTTGCATCTGATGCAGTCACCAATTTCATTTCTCAGGCTCTCCAGCGCGCCTCCCCTGTCTCCCCGTTCTGCGGCAGGACCGGAAGTATCATCAGCCGGGGTTTCCGGATGATGCCCGTCCACGGTTCCGGACAGGGACTTCCTGATATCGAGTCCCTTTACCGGCAAATATTCAAAGCCGAGCTCCTGATAGAACTCCATCGCCTTTCTGAGTTTATGTATGACTGGTGAATGCTTACCCATTATTAATTGCGGGGCTTTCTGTTTTACTCCCCCCACTTCAGTTTGGTCCTCAGTATTTTAAAGTAGTCCCTGTCATGCAGGACCAGAAACTTTGTCTTGTAATCGGCCTTCCTGATCCGAACCTCATCCTTTACCTTCACAGTGAACCCTTCCTGTCCATCGAGCGTCAAATATACATCTTCTCCATATTTAATAATTGCCTCCAGTATGAATGTATCGGGCAGTACGATCGGCCTGCTGGTCAGCGTATGCGGGCATATCGGGGTCATCAGGAACGATTCGAGCGTCGGATACATGATAGGACCGCCGGCTGACAGCGAGTGCCCGGTAGAGCCGGTAGGTGTCGATACGATCAGCCCGTCGACCCTGAATGTTGTTACATACTGGCTGTTAATAAGGATGTCAAGCTCAAACATCCTTGAAAGGGCGCTCTTGTTAAGCACTACATCATTCAAGGCATTGTTCTGTATTACCATCTTTCCGTCCCGGTAGACATCGGCAAGAAGCATAATCCTTTCTTCATAGCAGCAACTCTCCTAAAAGACCATGTCAATATTGTCCTTCACTTCATCTCTGCCCAGTTCGGTAATAAATCCAAGTCCGCCGAGGTTTATTCCAAGTATAGGGACTCCTGAATTGCCTACAAGCCGCGCCACACTCAGGAGGGTCCCGTCACCCCCGAATACTATTATGATGTCCGACTCTGAGGGGATTTCTTCGCGGGGATACCCTTTGATTTTGAGAATATCGGCCAAGTACTTTTCGACAATGAACCTGCATTCCCGGTCTTTCAGGAGGTCCATAAATTGCACGACGGCCCTGACAGCTTCCGGTTCACTCCTTTTTGCTACTATGCCGACCCTCTTCATATTTCAAGCCCCTTAATCTCGATTTCCCTCGTATGGTCTTCCACATAACGCAGATCAACACGGATACTGTTATCAGGGAACTCTCCCTCAGCCCGTTCCGCCCATTCAATGACCGCTATTCCCCGGCCCCCGAGATATTCCTGCAAACCCAGCTCCGGCAGTTCAGCAGGGGTCACCCGGTAAAGGTCTATATGATAAAAAGGCATTGCTGCATTATACTCGGCGATGATGGTAAAGCTGGCGCTTGTGATGTCCCGTTCATCGATACCGAGTGAAGAAGCAATGCCCTTGACCATCACCGTCTTGCCTGCCCCGAGATCACCATACAGACAGACCACGTCCCCGGCATTAAGTCTCTTCCCCAATCTGCGGCCAATTTCCCTGGTCTCCTGATCACTGCTACTTTGAAGCTTCATGTGTCATAGCTTTTACGACATCAGCCTTGCCGACTATTCCGACGACCCTGGAGCCGCTGAGAACCGGGAGCAGGTGAATATGCTGCTCCGCCATAATTGTTGCAATGTCCTCAAGCGAGGTATCTTCTTCAATGGAAACGACTTTTTCCGTATAAATTTCAGCGACGGTCTTTGCGGCCATTTTTTTAATCTCCTCTTCCGCCTTGCCGGAGCCCAGAAGGATATACGCGTCAAAGAGACGTATGACTGTTGGTATATGAAACCGCTTGTTTTTCCTGATAAGATCATTTTCGGTCACTATGCCGATAATGTTGTTCTCATCATCCACTACCGGTGTCCCGCTGATCCTGTGCTCCATCAGTATCCTTGCAAGTTCTTCCACAGTTGCTTCGGCCTTGATGGTAATAACATCTCTCGTCATGATATCTTTTGCGCTTAGCATTATTCCTCCTTATACCAGAAAACGCGGCTGTTTTTTTATATTACCACATTCCAATAAAACCACCCTGTCTCCCTGTGCCGCCCCCGCTATACCTGTATGAATAATATTTGCCCGGCTTACAGAAGGTACAGTCGCCGGACTGCCAGATATTATCTTCCGTAATCCCGGTTGACAAGGCCTGAATTTTATTGGCGGATGAGAGATCAAGAAAATGGCGGTCTTTTATTTTTATATGGTAGTCTCCATCTCCGGTCGCCCCCCTCACCCCGGTTGTCACCTCCTCGCCGACTTCATAACTGCACTTTCTGATGCTCGGCCCGATGGCTACCTGAATATGTCCGGGCTCGCAGGAAAAGCGGTCACGCATAACATCTACCGCCTTCTTCAAAATCCGGTTTGCCGTGCCCCGCCACCCGGCATGGACAGCGCCTACCACACCTCTTTCAGCGTCATATAAAAGTATAGGCACACAGTCCGCAACCAGCACCCCGACAAAGATATGTTTTCTGTCTGTAACTACCGCATCCGAGACGACCGGCGCAAGTTCCGGCCCGAGTACGTGTACACTGTCAGTATGCTGCTGCACAGGCAGGTATATTTGGTCTCTTGAAATATGAAATTCTCTTGCCACTGCCTCGTCAACACGTTCATCAGCTCCATTACATTGCCTGGTGGTAAAAAAAGCCCTTACATGAGAAGCTCTGATATTTGCGGGTTTGATAAACATGCTCACTGTCCGGAGAGTTGAAGGTATCTGAATGCACCCGGCAAGGCGGTGATCATGTCCGAGGCTGTTAAGGACTGTTCTCCTTTTTTCCCGGAACCAAGATCGCCCGCAAGACCATGAATATAGACACCGAGACTTGCCGCATGCCCGGGAGGCAGTCCCTGCGCGAGAAAGGCAGCGATCACGCCTGTCAGCACATCCCCTGACCCGGCAGTCGCCATACCGGGATTCCCTGTTGAATTGATGAATGCAATGCCGTCCGGAGTTGCGGTAATCGTCGGCACACCTTTCAGTACAAGATATGATTTCGTTTTTCTTGCAAACGACAATGCCGTGTTTATTCTGTCCTGTTCCACTTTGTTTCGAATATAGTCTGTGCTCTGTGCTCTGTGCTCTGTGTTCTTCTTCAGCAGTCTTCCCATCTCACCCGGGTGAGGAGTAAGTATGACCGGGACCCCG
>JAJRVB010000164.1 GCA_024277515.1 Nitrospirota bacterium
AAACTTATAGATGATGAGTTAGGCTCAGGTCCAGTATTTAAAATTAAGAATGATCCAAGGATTACACACATTGGTAAATTTTTGAGACAAACATCTCTCGATCAATTACCCCAGCTTTTAAATATACTCAAAGGCGATATGAGCTTAGTCGGGCCACGTCCAATGTTATCTTATGAGGTATCACATATATCAAATGAACAACAGAAAGAAGAACGATTTAAGTGCAAACCGGGAATAACTGGTTTAGCTCAGCTAAATATGGGAAGGATATCTTTTGAAGATGAGATAAATAAGGATATTGAATATATTAGAAGTCGTTCACTCAGACTAGATTTGAAAATATTAAGTCGGACTGTAGTGGCAGTATTAACAAAGCAGGGAGCATATTAATAAGACATAATCGGATAAGCAGGGGGTTTTCCCCCCGCTCTCCACACCACCCCGGCAAGCGGGTCCGCACCGGGCGGTTCCCAAAGCATGACGGCCCGTAGGCGGTCAATAGTAAATTATGAATAGTGAATGGGGTCTACACATTTTACAAATTAAGCTTTTCAATAATCAGTTCAACATTCTTTCTGAGCTTTCTATCCCATCTCATTTTATGATTAAAACGGGAACTTGCCAGAGAAACTGCAGATATACTTTTCTGGAAGGTTAACCATACTTGCGCGTACAGGATTTAGATGTATATACCTTGAAAGTTCTGCTGCGTAAAAAAGCAGATTAATGGATACAGATGCTTTTTGTAAAATGTGTAGACGCGGCCCTAAAATCATAATATACGGAGAAATAAAATGAAAAAAGAATATGATTTTTCAAAAGGAGAGAGGGCCAAATTCTTCAGCAAGAATGTAAAGCTTAATATTCCGATTTATCTTGATTCTAAGACGTTATCATTTGTAGAAAGCATTGCTGAAAAGAAAAAATCCGATATTTCAAAGGTTGTAAATGATTTAATTAAAACTGACATGAAGATAGCAGAATATGTTGGCTAATGATATAGGAGTTTCTCCACATCGAATTAACGAAATAATTCATGGGAAATGTAGAATAACTGCTGATACAGCTCTTCGACTTGCACATTACTTTAAGATGACGCCTCAGTTTTGGCTTGGCCTTCAGATTACATTTATTTCTGAAGAATATAGACACCACCCACTATCCACAGCACACAGGGGGGTTGACAAGCCGGAAATTTGAGTTAGAATTATAGTTGAGAACACAGTCTGCGATACTCTGGAACGGTCTAAACCGGAGGACCAGTATATGAGTCAGAGAGTGGGAGACAGGATCAGCGAGTATGATGTGAGGTCATAGGGAACTCAAAGCTTCTGTTTATGTACACCCACTTACGATAACTCCGAAGTTTACCCGTAACCAGGGCATCGCTCAAATATTTCAGACCCCTCTGCTGAAGGCGACTGTTCGGCCTGTCCCTCCATAAACTACAGGGGGAAAACAATCTTAATCTGTGCCGCCTATGATCTCTTTTGTCTTGAGAACCGCCCTGTTCTGCTCTGATTCAAGGTATATTCTGACAAACTCCAGAATGCTTTTGTAGAGAGGAAAATTGGAGGAGAGTTCCAGAAAGAGGTCACCGTGAGTAAATTCCGCGGCAATCTTGTAAGAGCGCTGCCCTTGCAGCATATAGTGATCAGATAGGCTTGCATCCGGGACGACGAGCCTGCCAAGGACAAACTCCCTGCCCTTTCTCGTGGTCAGGGTCATGGGAAACATCCCCAGCATAAACAGCGTGTAGTCTCCGATATGCTTATGCACCTGAAATTCCCTCTCAAAGCTCTGTGCGTTAAGGAGGACATTTCCCTCATCAAGCATGTCAGCCATATCTTCAAGACCATTGCCGTCAGCATCCCTGATCTTATAAAGGTTTTCCGTCTGAATGAATTCACACAGAATCTGCTCTTCTATATAATCGGCAACTTCCGTCTTTTCAAGGGGATTATGTTTCAGTCCGAAATCAAGGGCGCTCCTGAAAAGTTGTCTGAGTGGATGACTTCTGTTGATGCGTGTCGCGTTAAGCATACGGATAACCTCCTTTGTTCTGCCCCCTGATTATTTTTTCGGTATATCGCCGCTTAAACTTGACCCTGGGACCTGTTTTTCCTTGCGCCTATGTATTCTTTTTTCGCCACTTCCAGTTTTCATAAAATTCAAGACTCACCATCTCATCCAGTTCCCTTAACTGTTTGGTCCTCTCTGTAAAACCAGCCCTGATCACATCGCGCGCATAAAGGAGCCCGATATACTCGCCCTCCTTCTCGATCAGGAGATGGCGTGTGTGATAACCGAGGAATTTGTCAATAAGCTGAAAAATATTGTCCGTATGCGAGGCTGTCTTCACGGGAAAGGACATATGATCACCAACCTTTGTCGTTTTCGGATCATATCCGTCGAGGACCGTGTTTTTCATTAGGTCACGTTCCGTCCATATCCCGACATAATTACCATCTCTCTCAATGAGGACCGCATGGTTTTCCTTTGCGAGCATCAATTTTACCGCCTCATAAACGGTCGTTTCCGGAGAAACGCTCAACGCCCCCTCACCAATGTCCCTTACTATGTCTTCCGCGGTTATGTTTGTCATGTCATGCTCCTTCTCTTTATTATCCTCCAAAGTCATCATAATAAATATTCTCAGGCTCTACCCCGAGACCGTCCAGCATCATGACTACTGAAGCGACCAGCGCAGGAGGTCCGCAGATATAGTACTCACAATCTTCAGGCGCTGGATGGTCCTTTAAGTAGAGGTCATGCAGGCAGTGCTGAACATACCCTGTGTACCCTTTCCAGTTCTGCATGATATGCGGGCGTGAGAGGGCAACCTGAAATTCAAAATTGTCATACTGCCGGGAAAGCCTGTAAAAGTCTTCGAGATAGAAGGCCTCTCTCTGGTTCCGGGCACCATACCAGAACGATATCTTCCTGCCTGTTTTTATCCGTTTCAGCTGGTCAAATATGATCGAACGGAGCGGGGCCATGCCTGCGCCTCCGCCGATAAAGATCATCTCATTATCCGTATCCTGGGCAAAGAAATCGCCATAGGGTCCCGATATCGTCGCCTTATCACCCGGCTTCAGGCT
>JAJRVB010000165.1 GCA_024277515.1 Nitrospirota bacterium
CAGACTCCGGTCCGACGGTCATCTTTTGACCGTCAAAATGCAATATGGACCCGCCCCCTGCCGCGACGGTGACAATATCAAGCATCTCAATCTGCAGCGGTATGCCCCCTATGAGCTGTTCGTACTTCTTCCGGAAGACGCCGTCAAAGCGCGATACGTCTGTAGATGTGCCGCCCATGTCAAAGCCGATCGCACCCTGTATTCCTTGTGCTTCCGCTATGCCGGCTATTGACACTATCCCCCCGGCCGGTCCTGACAGGAGCGCGTTCTTGCCCGTAAACTCTTCCGGGATGCTCAGGGCCCCGCTGCTCTGCATAAACTCCAGAGGGATTCCCCCTGTATATTTTTTAATACCTTCAATGTACCGGGAAAGGACCGGGCTCAGGTATGCATCAACAAGGGTGCTCTGTCCGCGGCTCACAATCTTGATCCGGTTTATTGTCCTGTGTGAAAGAAAAATCCGAGAGAATCCGTTTTCTCGAAGGACCTCCTCACACATCAGCTCATGGGACGGATTTTTCCAGGCATGCATCAACACTACGACAGCCGTGTCTATCCCATTGTCCCTGATTTTCATTGCTTCATGTAACAGCTGCCCCGGATCAAACGCCCTTACCGTTCTTCCTCGGCAATCCATTCTCTCGTCAACCTCAGCGACAGCAGAATAGAGCGGACGGGTCTTCTTAATGCAGAGCCTGAAAATATCCGGCCTGTCCTGATATCCTATCTCAAGAAGGTCTTCAAATCCTTTTGTAATGAAAAGGGCCACTGAACCTCCCTTCCTTTCAAGGAGCGCATTTGTCGCAACGGTCGTTCCGAACCTGATGCCTTCGATCCTTTCCTCCGGCAGGGGCCCATCCCCGGTCAGTCCGAGGAACCTCCTTATCCCTTCTATAGAGGCGTCATCATAATCCGGCGACCGGGAGAGAAGTTTAAGGGAATGAAATGCCCCGTCAGGGTCAACACCTATGACATCCGTAAATGTCCCTCCCCTGTCAATACTGAATTTCCATTTCCGGGTCTGCATAATGACAATATATCATACCGGCAAAATGTATTCTTACAGCTTGACATCGATTTCAAACATATGTTTTAATCAATCGTATGAATTCTATCAGTCCAACGCAGGGCGACACCAAGCAGCGCATCCTCGATTCAGCGGAATATCTTTTTGCTCAAAACGGCTACAGAGGCACATCTTTAAGGGCTATTACCGGCAAGGCCGACGTGAATCTTGCCGCTGTAAATTATCACTATGGCTCAAAAGACGGCCTGCTCGAAGAAGTAATAAAGCGCAGGCTGCTTCCCCTTAACAGGACGCGCATGCAGAGGATCGATGCGGTCAGACAAAAGGCCAGGGAACGCGGAAATAAACCGGATATCAGGGCGGTCCTGATGGCATTTATCGAACCTACATTACTCTTTAAGGAATCCACTCCTGAAGCAGGGACCTTTGTCACATTCATCGGACGGTCAATGACCGATCCGGATGATACGGTCAGGCGCGTGTTTCAGCGCTTTATCATGCCACTGTTCCAGATACTGTTTGAGACGACCTGCGAGGCACTGCCACGACTGCCGAGAGACATAGTTCTGTGGCGGCTCCACTTTACCCTGGGATCTCTCTTTCACACACTGAACATATGCGGAAAATTCAGTACTGATGATATTGAATATATCAATACAAGGCTGGATGCTGATTCATTACTCGCCCTGATAATTCCGTTTGTGACCGCCGGGATGAAGGCATGAATAAAACAGGGCATAAAAAAATAACATCAGCATACATGCTGATTCCCGCGATCATCTTTATACTGTCGGGATGCTCGCTCCATTCATCAATGCTGCCAGAATCCCGGATTGATATACCCCCGTCATATTCAAATGCTGATACGACCCCGTCTCCTTCCACCGGCAGGTGGTGGGAGCAGTTTAACGATAATGAATTAAACAGACTGGTAGAACAGGCCCTTGCGCATAATCTCGATATTGCGCAGTCATATGAACGCCTTCAGCAGTCACTCGCCCTTGTCCGCGCAACCAATGCTTCAGGAGGTCCCGTATTAAACATAGAGGGTTCTGCAGGGAGGGCGCAGCAGCCCGGCACATTCGGGACCATCACCGGAGATACGTACAGCCTTTCCGCAGCCGCAAGTTATGAAATCGACCTTTTCGGAAAGTTAAAGTCCAGGACCGAAGCAGCACGTTATGACGCGCTCGCTTCCGGGCAGGACCTGAGGTCATTATATATCAGTATTTCAGCCCGGCTTGCCGACCTGTATTACCTTGCTGTTGAACAGAATGCCCAGCTTGAGCTTTCCGAACAGACCATTTTGTCTTTTGAGGATACCCTGGCCAGGGTTAACCGCCGCTACAGGGCCGGGCTAGTTCCCGCAATTGATATCTATCAGTCCCGTCAGAACCTTGCCGCAGCAAGGGCCCAGAAGCCTCTGTTTGAATCGGGACTGGCAACTACCCTTAATTCCATTGCTGTACTTACGGGCAAATTCCCTACAGGTAAACTGAACATCAGTACGTCTGAATTGACGGAAGCCCCGGTATTCTCCACCGGGATACCTTCAGAGGTCCTCGCGGCCAGGCCCGACGTCCAGGCTGCTTTTTTACGCCTCGAGGCAAAAGATAAAAGAGTAGCAGCAGCGATTGCGGACAGGTTCCCCTCATTCAATCTGGTCGGGACCTACGGGGGGGCCAGTGAAAACGTAAGAAGCGTACTCGATTCACCAAATATATTCTGGAACATCCTCCTGCAGGCTTCGCAGCCGGTCTTCGATGCGGGCAGAAGAAAGGCGGAAGAGGACCGCGCAAAGTCCGCGTTCAGAGAGCAGCTTGCCTCCTATCATAAAACAGTACTGAATGCATTTAAAGATGTAGAGGACGCACTTGTCAAAGACAAATCTTCAGAACAGCGGATCAGGATGCTGGGTGAAACCGTATCCGCTTCGGAAAACTCTCTCCGCCTGGCCATTGACCGCTACATGCAGGGATTGACTGATTACATGCCTGTGCTTTCGGACCAGGTGCGCCACTATACGGCAAATAGCAGTCTGCTCGCAGCGCGGCGTCAGCTTATTTCAGACCGGATCCAGCTTGCACGGGCCCTTGGCGGGGAGTGGACAGATAATGAAATCAGGAAAAACCATGGCAATTCATTAACATTAAACAGTGGTGATAAGGATTCAGGGGTAGGAGGTTCGGGTGAACCGCCGCAGGATATAAACAACGGCAACCAGGCCCGTTGAGTCCCCGAATTACTCAATCCGATATGGAGAAAATATCAGAATGAATAAGAAGATTCTCAAGATTGTCGTTCCGATCATACTCATTGCCGCCGGAATCATAATTATGAAATTACTTATATCCACGCGGCCGGCTCCCTCCAGGGAGAACGGGACAAAAGACCCCGGCATCCTTGTGGAGGTGATAAAGGCAAAAAAACAGGACACTGAAGTGGTGATAAATGGAACCGGCACGGTAAAATCAGCCCGGGAAATTTCAGTTATTCCCCAGGTAAGCGGCCTCATCGTATATACAGCCCCAAACCTTGTGGTGGGAGGTTTCTTTAAAAAAGATGACGTACTGTTTGAAATCGAGGACACGGATTACCGCCTTGCCCTTGAGCGGGCAATGTCTTCAAGGGCAAAGGCAGAATATGAACTGGCTACAATAGAGAGTCAGGCGCAGATCGCACGATTGGAATGGGAGATGTTAAACAGAAACAGCGAAATCCCTGCTAACCCGCTCGCGCTTTATGAACCCCAGCTCAAAAACGCAAAGGCAGCGTTCGCATCAGCATCCGCACAGGTCAAGCAGGCAGGACTCAACCTGAATCGAACAAAAATCAGGGCGCCCTTTAATGCCAGGGTCCGTTCTGAAAATATTGATCAGGGACAGTTTGTTCGTGCCGGAAACAGTGTTGCCGTGCTTTCCGGAACAGATACAGCTGAAATCGCAGTGCCACTCTCTCTTGACAAGCTGCGCTGGCTTCAGGTGCCACGCCACGGAGAAAGTCAAAAGGGCGCCAAAGCTTCCGTCAATGTGCACATTGGCGGTAAAGAGTACAAGTGGCACGGACATATAACACGCTCCACAGGAGAGGTCGACCCGAAAACACGCATGATAAAGCTCATCATAGAGATACAAGACCCCTATGGATTGAACGCGGCGACACACACACTGCCTGCCCTTGCAACCGGCACTTTTGTAGATGTTCATATCAAGGGCAGGAAGCTCAAGGATGTTTTTATGATTCCAAGGTCCGCCTTCCGGGACAACTCGACAGTCTGGGTCATGGACGGCTCAGACAGACTGATCATAAAAAAAGTGGTCCCTTTGAAAATAGACAGGGACAGAGTAATCATCAGCAAGGGCATTGATGACGGAGAAATGATCGTCATGACCAATATATCCGGCGCTGCCGATGGAATGAAGTTGAGACCGATTAAACAATGACAAATGTCAAAGCTCAAATGCCAAACGTTTTGACATTAAGTCACGGGAGAAGTTTATAAATGAACCGCCAGATCAAATGGATGGCCAATAACCACGTAGCGGCAAACCTCCTGATGATGATTTTCATCGTGGGCGGTCTGGTAATGGCCTTTTCCATCAAGCAGGAAGTCTTTCCTGAAATTTCTCTTGACATTGTGCAGGTCACGGTCGCATATCCGGGTGCAGGGCCGGAAGAA
>JAJRVB010000166.1 GCA_024277515.1 Nitrospirota bacterium
CAGTTTGATGATCGTGAATCACTCCTGAATCTTGAACATGGATATATTCCGTAATCCCCATGCTGACCGGTCAACAGAATTTCAATCGGGAGGAATGATGCTGTGAGAAAGAGAATAGTTGCCGCCGGGGCGCTAATTGTTGTGGTTGCCCTGTTTCTGTATTTTGTCCGCCCGCCCGGAGAGCCTCCTCTGCGTGCAGAAGGGCATGAAGAAGCATCAGCAAATGAAACACCGCTTGAACTTTCCCATGGAAGCCTTCCCGGTATAACATGGATCGATGATATCCACCCGATTTTTGTGAGAAACAAGTGCGGCCATTGCCATACGAGGGGGAGAGAGGCCGTTGTGGAAGGATTTGAAGAATTTGCACTTGGAATTATAGATCCTGACGATGAGAACAACGCATATTACAGTTATCATGAATTAGTCTATGCTGAAGGGCCTCCACAGATTCAGGAAGGAGAGACATTGAGGGACGGACAGTGCTGCTGGCCCCGTAATTATCCTGAAGAAAAACAGCGGCGTATATGGCTGGGTCATGCTGAAAGGAGCGTCCTCGTACGGAAACTGGGCCGGAATTATTATGACTGGGAAAAGCCGCCCAGGTTTTTTGAAGAAGCCATGAGTCTCAGGTGGGGACCGCCCATGCCTCTGTATCCGAAAGGCAAAGGAGGGCACGGAGACCACGGCCCTGAAGGAGAAGGGCGGAAACAATATGATATCCGTCCCTTTTATCAAAGGATTTTTCTTAATTTATCACTGTGGCTTGGGGGCGGCAGGGATGAATTTCGCATTTTGCCTGAAAGAATCCCTGCAAGGGACATACTGCTGCTTGGATTCTGGATAAACAATGCAGTACAGCTGATGGAGAACGGGACAGGCATTGAAGTCGAAGTTGTTAATGAAAAAGGTGTCCCCGCAGGCGATGTTGAAGTTGTTCTGGTCGGTAACTATAACTCCGCCGACAGAAAAGATGTCAAAGACCGGATGCTTTTAAGAACAAATAATGAGGGGAGTGTCTCCGTATCATTTCCCGGGCAGAGTGTTGTTACTTCAATCTGGTATGCAGGGGCCGCAAAAGAAGGCATCATCACAGCATATAAATCTCTTGTTGTCAGTCCGGGAGACGTGACCCGGGTCAGTCTGCAGCTAAAATAAAAAGCTTATCCATCTTCATCTTTATTGCAGGAAACTGCCTTCATAAATTATTCACTATTTATTCATCTTGTCTTCAAATCTTCAGGATATTCTATGAGCATGGATAACGATGCGCCCTGCACAACATACAGAGGACTTGGTGGTAACGGCCATTGTTTCTGATTGAAAGACCTGCCGAATCCCCCCGCTGTTTATGACAGCCGGGAGCAATCCCGGCTGCCCCTTTCTTCAAAGCGAAGGTACTACCAGTAGCTCATTCATTTATCTTCTTGCAAGAAATGATTTTGATCTGTATTATTTCTTTTTCCCGGCCACTGCCTCTTTCAGCCCTTTACCTGCTTTAAACTTCGGGGCCTTTGTGGCCTTTATCTTAATAGTCTCTCCGGTCTGGGGATTTCTGCCGCTTCTTGCTTTTCTCTTTGTAACACTGAAAGTACCGAAGCCGACAAGGGTGACGTCCTTGCCTTTTTTCAGAGACGATGAGATAGTATCGAATACTGCATTCACAGCAACTGCGGCCTTTGCCTTTGACAGGTCCGCGGTCTTTGCTACACTCTCAATCAGGTCGTTTTTGCTCATAAGTAAAACCTCCTTGCTGAAATTTTTTGATAGGTTAACTGTTTACTCGATTTTTTGCAATAGAAATTTCGCTCTCATGGTAACTATTCAGTTACGGGTAATAAAAGCAGGCAAGCAAAGATCAAATATTAAAAATAAAAAATCAAAATTATGGAAGGGTTTTTATCATATAAATAAATCTCCTTAATTTTGATCTTTGATGTTTGATTTTTACATTTCACTGTCCAAATGATACCTGTAACTGAATCGTTACCTCTCATGGTTATCCCGCATGTTTTATAGTTGACAGCAACCCCCTGCTCCGCAACAGTTTATAGACCCCCACTTTGACAAGGTCATTAAAAACAAACCACGCCAGGGCATAGGCCCACATCCACATGGCATATTCCCACCCGATTGCCGTAATCATAAATCCGTATACAGCAATCAGAGTGCCGATCACGCGGGTTGAAAAAGTGGCGCTGAACAATAACAGGGAGGGGTAGGGCTTTTTCCAGAACCAGTCGCTCGTACGTGTATTGTAGATCGTGCCGTGGCCTGCAATTACAAGCTTTGCAAACATAAAGGACTGGATCATTACTCCAGAAAAACCGTATTCTCTTAGTATGAAAAACAACAGAAAAGACGAGATCACCCCGATCACGCCCAATACACTTGCAATTGTAAGCATCTCCGGCATGTTCCAGCGTACAGGTTTAGGGTCGATCCTGGTGTTGTCATAGGCTATGGCCAGGATCGGGATATCATTGAGCAGGGCCAGGACTATGATCATGAGGGCGGTAATAGGGTAGAAATTAAATACCACAATGCTCAGTGTCATGAAAAGGATGATGCGGATGGTCTCGGCAATGCGGAAGATGGAATAGCTCTTCATGCGCTCGAAGGTTATGCGTGCCTGTTTTACAGCTTCGTTAATGACCCCGAGTCCCGGGGCGGTAAGGATAATATCAGCTGCTGCCCGTGCCGCATCGGTGGCATTGGAAACCGCGATACCGCAATCTGCTTTTTTCAGCGCAGGGGCGTCGTTAACTCCGTCACCGGTCATTGCCACGATGTGGTCACCCTTTTGGAGGGTATCAACGATGCGGTATTTATCTTCCGGAACTACTTCGGCAAAGATGTCCACCGACTCTATCATTTCAATGAGCGCGGATTCATGTGTATGAATAAATTACCTGTCAAGAAGGCTTGTGTCAAATATCTCTTTCACTTCCTTGATAACATTTTCAGTAAAACGTTCTGCATCTTTCCGGGAAATATTCGGCGTAAGATTCCTGTAAATTGCCCCGGAAAGCGCGGATGCGAGCGCCATAATCTCACTTCCGGCACTACCTGAAAGCTGGCTGGAGCGGAGGGTCCGTTGCTCCAGTCCCAGAAGACCTCCTATCTGCCGTGCGATAGCATCGTTGTCTCCGGTTACCATCTTTATCCTGACACCGTAGCTCCGCATATCGTCAATGACTCTCCGCGAGTCCTCTCGCGGAGGGTCGAACAGAGGTATCAGCCCCAGGATTTCTAATGGACCATCACCCCGTATTCGTCCTACCGAGATGGTGCGATAGCCTTTAGCCGCCAGCATGTCGACCATCCGGCTTATATCTCCGGCTTCGTTATCGGGCAGTTCAGCCATATTTAGAAGTACCTGCGGAGCGCCCTTTATCGCGGTAAATCGCTCATCCTCTTTTTCGATGTTCGCTTCCGTACGCTTTCGTACCGGGTCGAAGGGCACAAAATGTGTCTGCCTGTATGTCCGCCATTCAAGATCAGGGATATGCTCGTCTATGTAATGAAATATAGGCAGCTCAACAGGGTCCTGGTTCTCGATACGGGAAGCCAGGGCCGCGACGAGAAATAATTCCCGCTCGCTGTAGCGGTTGAGAACCACAGGTTCTGCCACACTCATTTCATTTCTGGTTAAAGTCCCGGTCTTGTCGGAACAGAATATGTCCATCCCGGCCAATTCCTCGATAGCCGTCAGCCGGCTTACAATAGCCTTTCTACGTGCCAGGTTTAACGCGCCGACGGCCATGGTTACCGAAAGCACCGCAGGCAGTGCCACCGGGATGGCGGCAACAGCGAGTACCAGGGCGAATCGTATAATTTCCATGAAATTTTCATGGCGGAACAGGGCAACCATAATAATAATAAGCACCAGGACGACGGTGATCATAATCAGAAAGTTTCCGATCTGGATTACCATCTTCTGGAAATGGCTGCGCTCTTCAAGCTGCGCCTTTGCTACCAGAGACACCACACTCGAAAAGTTGGTCTGCATACCTGTGTTGACCACCACAGCCAGCATTTCACCCTGTCTGATAATGGTATTGGCGTACGCAACCTCATTGATCTGTTTGCTTAACGGCAGGGATTCACCTGTAAGCGCAGACTGATCGACAAGCAGGTAATCCCCCTCGAGCAGCTGCACGTCCGCCGGCACAATATCTCCGATCCTGAGCCTGAGGATGTCTCCAGGCACTAATTCCCTGCTCTGAACGGACCTGAATCTGCCGTTGCGCAGTACAATTACATCTTTTGCGAGTTGCTGTTTAAGCGCTTTAAGGGCATTCAATGCGCGGTGTTCCTGGAAAAAGTCGAGCGAAGCGTTGACCAGGAGCATAATAATGATAATGATGAAATCTTCCCATTTCTGAACAATAGCAGAGAGGATAGCTGCTATCTATATCATCCATGGGATAGGCCCCCAGAAGCGGCGGAAGATCCGGTGCCAGAGCGGCTCTTCCTTTTCAACTATTTCATTGTATCCGTATTCGGCAAGTCTCTTTTGGGCCTCTTCATCAGACAAGCCTTTGTCCCTGTCAATCCGCAGCTTATTTAATGTTTCCTCGACCGTAATGTTTCTATAATCATCTGTTGCTTTCAGCATAGGCCCCTCATTGTGAAATTTACCCTGATTTTCTTTTCAACATATACCTCAATAACATTTTATGTCAATAATCTTGAGATCGCAACCGATATAAAAATTATGAGAGGGACAGAGGGGTTTGCCCTATCAATTGTCCACAGGAAAAACTGGTTGCAGCAGGAAAAAGGTCATATTGGCCCATAGGTCAATTTGACCTATTTTTGCCGGGACAAAACGTCCTGTTTCTTCATCCCTCTTTATACAAAAAATATAAAAAATAAAGATAAATTTATCTGGCATATTGATTGCTTTTAATAAAGATAAAAAGATAAAAAATAAGACGAAAAAAAAGGTCATAATCATTTAGCGCAGACGAATGAGAACGGAAATACGATTGAAGCGGAATTTAGAGAAGACGCGTCCGGAAAGGGCGTTTAATCCATAAACTGTATAAAAGGGGAGGTGATGTATATGTTATTTTCAAACAGTGAAAACTGGTTCAGGGACCCGTGGGATGAATTTGACAGAATGCGTCGTTCTCTGTGGGGACTCTCGTCCGGGAGTTTATCAGAGTTTCCCTCGGTTAACATGTGGGTGTCATCTGATGACACGGTGGTAACAACAGAGATACCGGGTCTGGATCCGGAAGATATCGATATTTCTGTTGCAGGAAGGACGGTGACACTAAAGGGTTCACGCAAGGCTGATGAACTACAGAAAGGAGAGTCATTTCATCGCAGAGAAAGGTGGAACGGGGAGTTTTCCAAAACTATCGAACTTCCATTTAATATTGAAGCGGACAATGTCACGGCCAGGTTCAGAAAGGGAGTCCTTTACCTGACTCTGCCTAAAGCTGAAGCGGAAAGACCGAGAAAGATCGAAATTAAATCCAACTAAGGGGGTGATGTTTATGGAAGCGACCGCAAAAGAAATTCAGAAAAAAGAGACCGAGGTCAAAGAAGGGGCGGAACGGACCAGGGCAAAGAGGCTTTACACTCCGCCAGTTGACATTATAGAAGGCGAAGACCGGCTGCTACTTATAGCGGATATGCCCGGGGTTGATGAAAATTCAGTTGATATAACGCTCGAAAAAAACATTCTCACAATTAATGGGACGGTTGAGCCGGAGATACCGGAAAACCACAGGCTGGTATCCTATGAATACGGCATAGGAGATTACCATCGGACATTTACTCTATCAGATGAGATTGACAGGGAAAAGATAGAGGCAACTGTGAAAAACGGCGTGCTGAGGCTGACTCTTCCCAAGGCCGAGGCTGCCAAGACCCGGAAGATTCCGGTCAAGGCAGAGTAAGCAAATCTTTCTTTAAAGGAGGTGTTGAACATGACATGGAGAGATATTGTTCCCTTTAAAAAAAGAAGCGTACCCGTCAGGAGAGAAAAGGAACATCCTTTCGAGCGGCTGCATGATGAGATGGATGCCCTGTTTGACGAGTTTTTCAGAGAGTTCAGCATTGAACCTTTCGAAGGGCGCCATGCGAGATCGTTCAGTCCGAGCATTGACGTCGCTGAAACCGACAAGGAAATAAAGGTGTCTGTTGAGCTGCCCGGCATGGACGATAAAGACGTGGAGGTGAACCTGAACAGGGACTCTCTTACTATCAGGGGCGAAAAGAAAGAGGAGAAGGAGGATAAGGGCAAAGACTATTATCATGTGGAACGCTCTTACGGATCATTCAGCCGGACCATCCCTCTTCCTGTTGAGATCGAAAGCGACAAGGCTGAAGCATATTTCAAAAAAGGAGTTCTGACGGTAAGGATTCCCAAGAGCGCAAAGGCGATAGAGTCGAAAAAGAAAATCGTCATAAAGGCTGAGTAGTTCCACGCAGGACAGGGTGAGCGGAGGATACAACGCCTCCGCTCACCATTCTGATTTAATATATTCAAAAAAGCAGGAGGTTGTATATGCCGGTTTACGAATATCAATGCCCGAACTGCCGAAAAGTGCGTGAAATCTGGCGAAGTATTTCAGAGACCGGGGTTTGTAAATGCCCTGAGTGTTCGGTGCCAATGCATAAGCTTGTTTCAATGAGCTCATTCCGGCTCAAGGGTGGAGGATGGTATGCAGACGGTTACTGCAGGAAAAGCAAAGAGAAGAGTCCGGAGAGGAAACCTGCGGACACGGCAAACTGTAACCCGGTTGAGAATAAAGAGAGGAAGATGTGTACCACATGTAATTGCTGAGATAAATTCAGTGAGAAAAACTGTCCTCCCGGAGTTCCTTCGAGGTGCTGAAAAAACCTGAAGACCTCAGGATTATGGTGATTAAATAAAAGGCAGGAAAAGACAAAAAACTGATTGATGAATTTGACAGAAACAGATAAAGCTTCTAAGCACGTCAAGGCTGAAAGAGAATTTATGGAGCTTATTCAGAGCAGTTTCCCGGCGGACAGGGTTGCCTCCCTTGTGAAAGCATATGAGTATGCTGCTGCCAAATCAGGGTGTGTGGAGTCAGATGTCATATCTCTTGCAAGCCTGTTGTTGCACCAGCATGCGGATTATTATGTTATCGAGGCTGCGCTTCTTATTCCCCTCAGGCAGAAAGGAATAGTAAGGGCGGGTGAAATAAAGAATCACTTTTGCAGGATTACAGCGTCACTCGTTGAAAATGTATATTGTGATGAGCTCATGAGAACAGATTCTGAAGTGCACCAAAAGGAGGATATGCGGTCATTTCTTGCTGCAGTATCCAGAAATTCGCGCTCGATCATTTTAAAACTTGGATTAAGGCTTGTTGAGTTAGAGAAATATACAACGGACAGGAACTGTCACAGCGGGAAGGATATCGCCAGAGAGACAATGGATATCTATGTCCCTCTGGCCGGTAAAATGGGAACCGGGATTATCCGGTCCAGGCTCGAAGACGCCTGCTTTTACATTTTACATCCTGAAACCCACGAGAAACTGGCAAAAGATATCAAACCCATTCTTGAAGAAGACAGGGAATGTCTTGATCTGATGATAAAAGGCGTCACAGGCATCCTGTGCCGCAATGGAATTCATAGCAGAGTTTACGGAAGGACGAAAGGCATATACAGTCTTTACCGCAAGATGCAGCGCCTTGGAAAACCGCTACGGTTGATAATGGATAAAATCGGCCTTCGCATTATCGTGCCGTCGGTAAAAGACTGCTATACCGTGCTGGGAATTATGCATGCACATTTCCGTCATGTGCATGGTACGTTTGACGACTACATCAGTATTCCGAAGGGAAACGGCTACCAGTCGATTCATACCTGTGTGTATCCCGTTCCACATATAACACATAAACCGGTCGAGATTCAGATACGCACGGATGCAATGCACCGTCAGGCAGAGTTCGGCATTGCCGCTAACTGGCTATACAAGTCAGACGATGAGGCCGGGCCGGACAGCGACATGCAGATGCAATGGCTTCGAAACCTGAAAAAGCAGCGTCAGCAGGTTTCAAGTCATAGAGAGTTTGTCAGGCTTCTTTACCGGCAGGTCTTTGAAGACAATATGGTTGTCTTTGGAGAATCCGGCAGGCAGATACGTCTTCCTGCCGGATCAACAGTGAGCGACTACACCGACAGAGTTTTAGGACAGGGCGGTGCCTGCCGGCGGGCAAGGGTTAACGGAAGTATCCGGTCAATGGACTATGAGTTGAGTGACGGAGACAGTGTGGAACTGATCAGGCCGGGAACGACGCAGTAGGTTGAAAGATCAATCACTGGTCACAGGCGTCTTTCTTGCGTGGTTTCCTGCCCAGTATGTCTTGGAGTGTCCTGACAACATTATCGTCAAACAGAATATCCGTGTGGTTCCTGTCGAATCCGAAGATTTTCTTTGCCTCCCTCTGTGCCCGCAAATCAAGCTGGCTGGCCACGCTTACCGTGCCGTCATTGCTCTCCGGAAGAAATAAAAGGTCTTTCCCGTGAAATCCGAATATCAGATAATAATCGACATTGTCCCCGATTTTCTTGCTGAAGACTTTCTGAATAAAGG
>JAJRVB010000167.1 GCA_024277515.1 Nitrospirota bacterium
AAAGAAATGTACATCCTGTCATCATCCTCAACGGTTAGCGGACCGCATAAGCGGCATACAGACGCTGATTCAGGATTATGAAGAAAGTCTGAGCTATTACATAACATCAAGCGCTAACGCGGAAAGGCTGAAGAAACTGAAAACATCCGCGGTAAACTCCGGAAACCGTCTTCTGCATATCACGGAAGGCATGTCACATACTGCGAGCGTTGATCTTGCTGATGAAAAAGAGAGCGCTATGAATAATATAAATAACATAAGAAAAACGATTTTAGTTACTCTTTTCATTACGTTTCTGCTGGGGATTGTAATTGCAGTGATCCTGACAAGATCTGTTGCGCGCCCTGTGGGAGAGCTTGTTAATGCAACGAGAAAGATCGCTTCCGGGGAACTGGGCTCTACCATAGATTACCGGGACAGGACAGAGTTTGGAGAGCTTGCAAGTCATTTTAACGCGATGAGCAGGACAATCAAGGATGGATATGAAAAGATACAGGAAGAAATTACGGAGCGCAGGATTGCGGAAGACGCGCTTGTCAAGTCTGAACAGTTTCTCGGCACCATTTTTGACAGCATCCGCGACCCGTTCTGCATTTTTGACAGGGAATACAGGATCATAAAGATAAATGAGGCTTATGCAGAGATCAAGAACAAGTCACCTGAAGAACTTGTCGGCACTACGTGTTATGAAACAATACACGGGAAAAACACGGTGTGCAGTGACTGTGTCGTTGAGGCGACTTTCAAGTCAAAGGACCCCTGCGCTAAAGAGAAGCTTTTTATCAATCAGGACGGGACTCATGTCTGGCTCGAGATTTACACATATTCGATTATTGATTCAAATGGAGAAGTGACATATGTCATTGAATATATAAGAGATATCACAGATCGCAAAAAGACGGAGAAAAAACTGAGAGACAGTGAGGAACGCTATGCCCTTGCCGAGCGCGGGGCGAATGACGGACTCTGGGACTTGGACCTGAAATCAAACGCGGTATTCTTCTCTCCCCGATGGAAGTGGATGATCGGGTTTGAGGAAAAAGAAATCAGCAACAGGCCGGATGAGTGGCTTGACCGGATTCATCCTGATGACCGTGTGCAGGTGGAGATGGAGTTGAAGGCGCACATCAGCGGTAATGCCCCGGCTTTCAAGAGTGAGCACCGTATGCTTCACAAAGACGGAACATACCGCTGGATGCTCAGCAGGGGACTTTCCGTCTGTGATGATTCGGAAAAAGCGAACCGTATGGTCGGGTCAATGACGGATATCACCGAACGGAAGACGGCTGAGGAACAGCTCGTGTTCGACGCACTGCATGATTCCTTGACCAGACTACCGAACAGGGCGCTTTTCATGGACCGTCTCGGCCATGCAGTTGAAAGAGAAAAAAGGAGCAGTAAAGAAATGTTCGCAGTATTCTTTCTGGACATGGACCGTTTCAAGGTGCTGAATGACAGTATGGGGCACACTATGGGAGATGAACTTCTCGTTGCGGTCAGCAAGAGGCTTGAAGACAGTCTGCGCCCCGGAGATACGGTGGCTCGGTTTGGAGGGGATGAGTTTGCAATTCTTCTGGAAGATCTCGGGAGCAAGGGCGAGGCGATATTCATTGCGGAGCGGATACAGGAAAAGCTGGCATTGCCGTTTAATTTAAGCGGGCAGGACGTCTTTACTTCCGCAAGTATCGGCATAGCATTCAGCACGACCGGCTATGAGCAGCCGGAGAACCTCCTGCGTAATGCGGATATTGCGATGTATCATGCCAAGTCAAGCCACAGCAATGAAGGGTTTAAGGTATTTGATACCGGGATGTATGCTACGGCAGTCGCCCGTTTGCAGCTTGAGACGGACCTGCGGCAGGCGATCAAGCAAGATGAATTTGTGCTGCATTATCAACCTATTATTTCGATGAAGGACGGAAAGATTGAGGGACTGGAGGCCCTGATCAGGTGGCAGCATCCGGTACAGGGATTCATTCAACCCGGAGACTTCATCCCTACTGCCGAGGAAACAGGGATGATTACCGAGATAGGGGAGTGGGTGCTCTTTGAGGCATGTCAGCAGTTGAGCCTCTGGCAGAAACAGTTTCCTTCTCTTATGTCCCTGTCGGTAAGTGTAAATATGTCCAGCAAGCAGTTATTGCCCAACCTGACAGATCTGGTTCGGACTGTTCTCCGGACGACCGGGCTTGCACCGGAATGTCTCGTGTTTGAGATTACCGAAAGCATGATCATGGAGAACGCGGAACTGGCATCACCTCTTTTATTGCAGTTGAAGGAGATGAATGTCAAGATCCACATTGATGACTTCGGGACCGGATATTCATCACTGAGCTACCTTCATCAGTTCCCGGTTGATGTGCTTAAAATAGACCGGTCTTTTGTAAAGAGGATTGGTTCAGGCGAAGATAATCTGGAGATTGTCAGGGCGATAACCACTCTTGCGCATAGTCTGAATATGGGTGTCATTGCCGAGGGGGTTGAGACCGAGGCTCAGCTTGCCCAGCTCAGGGCCCTGGAATGCGAATATATGCAGGGATACCTTTTTTCAAAGCCGTTGAACATTTCGGATATGGAAGCCTTGTTGCGAAAGGGCCGCGTCGACCTGGTCACTTACTTTACCCGCACAGCTTTTAACAGTTGATAAAATCCCGTCAAGCAGGGCAGGAAAAATTATTCCTCCAGTTTTGAAAAGTCACCCAGGGTATCAAATACATTTCTGACTGACATAAGCAGCTTCAGCCTGTTTTCCCTTATCAGGGGGTCTTTGTCCATGACAAGGACTTTTTCAAAGAATGAATTAACCGGTTTTTCGAGTCGAAACAGGCCCTGAAAATCTGCGGGTGAAAGTCCATCCATGACTGATCCGGCAACATTGAATAATTCAATTTCCGACGGCTCTGACAACAGGTCTTCTTTTACATCTCCCGGCCGGACTCCGGAAAGAATGTTATAGACCCGTTTTGCCGCGGTAAGGAGGGCAGGAAACCCCTCTTCCTTTTTCAGAGATTCGAGGGACTGAATGCGCTGGTTTATATCGGCGATATTAAGCCCGGTCTTTGCAAGAGCAGCGTTAATTATGTCATGACTGTGTCCCCGGGCAGCCAGAATTCCTTCAAGCCTCTGTATAAAAAACCGGAGTATGCCGGCTGCCGGTTCCGCCCTTTTTTCATCAGACGGCTCCAGGTTTTTCAGTGCGTTGTCTATCAGCAGGTCCAGAGGAAAGGGTGAGGCAATGTCCTGAAGGATATGTATGATTCCTGCTGCCTGCCTCCTCAGGGCAAATGGATCTTCGGACCCGGTCGGGATCAATCCGAGATAAAAGAAAGAGGCGATGTTGTCCATTTTATCGGCAAGTGAAACAAGAGTTCCGATTTTACCCGACGGGAGTTTATCTCCTGAAAACCTCGGGAGATAATGCTCATAAATGGCAGAAGCCACATCGTGGTCCTCATTTGAGCCTTCAGCATAGATCATGCCGATATAGCCCTGCAGTTCTGGGAATTCTCCGACAACACCGGTTACAAGGTCTGCCTTGCAGAGCATGGACGCACGCTGTACGTTTTTCATTAATTCAGGATCAAGCTGTTCAGCAAGAAAGGTGGAAATCAGAGAAATTCTGGTCACCTTTTCATAAAGGTTCCCGAGCTTTTCCTGAAACGTTACTTTCTTCAGTTTCTCTACATTGTCCCACAAGGGGGTTTTCCTGTCCTGAATGAAATAAAACCGTGCATCCTCAAGCCTTGCCCTGAGCACACGCTCCGCGCCTCTGCTGACCGTATCATTTACAGCGCTGTTCATATTGCTGATGACGATAAAAGAGGACTTCATGCTGCCGTCCCTGTCTTCCATCGAAAAATATTTCTGGTGGGCCTTCATGACCGTTATCAGCAGCTCTTTGGGCAGGGCAAGGTATTTATCGTCAAACCGACCGAGTACGGCAGTCGGATGTTCAACGAGGTTTGTAACGGTTTCGAGGAGATCATCATCTCTGTGAATGCTGCATCCGGCTATGGATTCAATCTGACGGATGCCGTGCCTGATTGCATCTTTTCTCTCCGCAGGGTCGGCCAGAACACAGTTCTGCTTAAGGGAATGCAGGTATGAAAAAGGGTCACTGATAGTCACAGGTGCCGGAGAAAGGAACCTGTGACCGTATGATATATTGCCGGCCCTGATGGTGTCCAGTTCAAAGGATATGACCTCGTCTCCCAGCAGGGCGAGTATCCATTGTATGGGTCTGAAATATCTGAGATCACTGTTTCCCCATTTCATCGATTTGGGAAGATGAAGCGATGAGATCAGTTTTGGAAGTTCCTCTGAAAGGACCTGTGCGGACGGCCTCCCTTTTTCTTTTATCGTAGCGGAGACATATTCCCCCCGCTCCGTCTTCATGATTGTCAGATCTTTTACATCAATGTTAAGTGAGCGGGCAAATCCAGTCGCCGCCTTTGTTGGATTTCCATCAGCATCATAGGCGGCTTTTTTCGGAGGGCCGAGTGTCTCGGTCGTCCTGTCATCCTGTTGGCCGGCAACCCCGTCCACAAGAAGGGCCAGCCTTCTCGGCGTTGCGTACTCCAATATGGCGCCGTACGAAATAGACGACGTTTCGAGCAGCCGGACGAGACCTTCTTTCAGCAATGAAAGGCCCACGGAAATAAACCTTGCCGGTATTTCCTCTGATCCTATTTCAATAAGTAAAGGCTTCATAACAAAAAATCAGATATTAAAATGCAAAAATCAAAATTAAGGAGTTTTTATAATAGAGTTGTTTATCAATAATTTTGATCTTTTATATTTCATGTTTTATTTTTTAACAGCGGAAATCCCATATCTTCCCGCAGCGTTACGTAACCGCGGGCACATTTTCTGGCCAGGTTTCTAACTCTTGCGATATAGGTCGTCCTCTCAGTGACACTGATGGCACCGCGGGCATCGAGCAAATTAAAACTGTGCGAACATTTAAGGCAGTAATCGTATGCCGGGAGCACAAGCCCCTCTTTGACCAGGGATAAGGCCTCGGCTTCATACTTCTCAAACAGACTGAATAGCAGGTCCGTATCAGCAGCATCAAAATTGTACCTTGAAAACTCAACTTCCGTTTGATGATGGATGTCCCCGTATGTAATTTCCTTGTTCCACTTGAGATCATATATATTATCGATATCCTGAAGATACATGGCGATTCTCTCAAGCCCATACGTAAGCTCTACTGAAACCGGTTTCAGCTCTATCCCGCCCACCTGCTGAAAATATGTGAACTGTGTAACCTCCATACCGTCCAGCCAGACTTCCCATCCCAATCCCCACGCGCCAAGGGTAGGGGACTCCCAATCATCTTCAACAAACCGGACATCGTGTTTGAGCAGGTCGATGTTGATCGCCTTGAGGCTCTGCAGGTACAATTCCTGCGAATCAGGGGGAGAGGGTTTCAATATTACCTGATATTGATAATAATGCTGGAGCCTGTTCGGGTTTTCTCCATAGCGGCCGTCTGTCGGTCTTCTTGACGGTTCGACGTATGCGGTCTTCCATGGTTCAGGTCCGAGGACCCTGAAAAAAGTAGCCGGATTGAAGGTCCCTGCCCCCACCTCAATATCATAAGGCTGATGTATGACACATCCTTTCTCTATCCAGAACTCATGGAGTTTTAATATTAAATCCTGCAGGTACATTTTTATTCCTGTCCGGGTAAGCCCGAAAAAACTGATTTGTACTGGTGAGCATAAATCTTATAAAGAAGCAGATATCTTTGTCAAACTGGAGGAGCTGTAACGATTCCTGAAGCTGTTTACGATATTGATCAACCAGTTGAGATAAATAAGTTTTAAATATTGGATATTCCAACGACAAGAATATCCAATATTGATAGTAGTGAAATTATTCAATATCAATGGTACCAAGACAACATCTGTTGGAACCGTAAAATAAAGATATTGCTTCACACATAGAGATGTGTTATGTTATGTGTAGAAAGGAGGCAATATGGCAACCAATCTGGCATTAGACGACAAACTTATTATTAAAGCTCAAAAAGCAGGTCATCAT
>JAJRVB010000168.1 GCA_024277515.1 Nitrospirota bacterium
CCCGTCGCCCCATATTACACTGCCTTCCTCGTCAACAACACCGATCCTGTCGGCATCCCCGTCATAACCAATGCCAAGCACCGCTTTTTCCTCCCTGACCCTGGCGATCAGAGGGGCAAGGCTTTCCGGCAGGGTAGGATCGGGATGATGGTTTGGAAACCTGCCGTCAGGTTCACAATACAGTTCAACTACATCAGCCCCGAGGGACCTCATGATTTCGGGTGCAACTATCCCTCCGGTGCCGTTTCCGGCATCAACAACGACTTTGATACCGGACATACTGTCAAACTTGCCCTTCACAAAATCAATATAGTCCTTAATAATGGGGTACTCTTCCACAGATCCGCTTCCATTATTGAAATCTTCCGCATCTATAATTTTTCTGAGGTCCTGGATCGCGTCTCCAAAAATAGTCCCCCGGCCCACACTCAGTTTAAACCCGTTGAACTCGGGGGGATTGTGGCTGCCGGTAATCATGATGCCGCCGTCTACAGAAAGCGTATACAGTGAATAATACTGAAGGGGTGTCGGGCAGAGTCCGAGGTCGATAACGTCAACACCTGATTCTGTGATGCCCTTTATTAAATGGTCTCTGATGACCGGAGAGTGCAGCCGGGCGTCCCAGCCCACGCTTATCCTTGCACGCTCTTTCCGGATAGATTTCAGCAGGTAAGCGGCGTATCCCCGGCCCAGAAGCTCAACCGCCTCCGGGGTCAAATCCGTTCCCCATATACCTCTGATGTCATACTGTCTGAAAATCGCAGGATTTATCATAATGCCTCCTTTATGCATACTGTACTTCGACGGAATATGGCTTCAGAGATTATAACATACACTGTAACCGCGTATATTTCCACAACATCGGCAGGGTCTCCACAAAACACGTTATAAAAAAATGTTATACTCATTAATAGTTTTACTAATACGAACCAGCATATCAATGCGTAACAGAAGGAGTGCCGCTGATGCGTACCAGGTTTTTTATTGTATGCTGCATTTTGCTGATGACAATGCTTTTTGCGTGTTCGTCGGAAAACAAACACATGATTACCGGGAAATGGACACTGACAGGCAAGATGATCGGCGGGTCCCCCTCTTCATTCTGGGTTAAGTGGAACGGTGCGGTCATGGCCCCGTGGGAAACCCGCAGCTATGCATTATTGTCAGAAGGCACCTTTGACTTTACTGACGACACTCATATCAGGATTATCATGAGTGCAGGGCACTACAAAGGCAAGGTCTATAATTTTGAAATCATAAAGCTGGATGAAAATGAGATGACACTGGGCAGCGACTACGATGAGATCCGACTAAAACGTGTCATGGAATAAGGCTCCCCTTTGTTCATTTGTAAGCTCGAGCCTCCGCAGAGCTCAATTTCTCACTTTTGTTTACAAAGCTCTCTATTAACTGTTATTATTTATATCCGTATTTTTACGCATAGAGCCGCGTCTTGTGCCATATAAAAATATTATGGCAGGGACGCTGTTTTTGACTGAGTAACAGTCCATTGAAAGAGAACAGGAAACCGGATTCCCCGTGTTTCGGAATCCCCGTTTGAAAATAAGAATATGTGCAGACTGGCGGCAATAACATCAGGTGAATATTTTTCCCCCATGGAAAACATCATTGCCCTTGAGACAATGAAAGAGGGGCATGACGGCTCCGGCATGGGACTCATACTGAAAGGCCTCGGTGGAGAATTCGAGGAATTAAAAGACTACCCTGTCCTCTCCGGCATCTGCTCCGAAGACGGCATGAAGACGCTTGACGGTTATATGAACAGGATCGGGTTCAGACTCAAGTACACATGGACGCCAAAGACCCGGACTGTCAGGGGCATCGAAAGCCGTGACCACTATTTCGCAAGGGTCTATGATTACCCGGACATGCACAGGGACAAGCCGCTTGAAGAAAAAGAAATGCTCCTCCTTAAGACAAGACTTGCCCTCCGGAGTCTGGGGGAAGAAGACGAATCAATTATCATATTCGCCTTTTATCCGGACATCCTTGCATTAAAAGAAGTCGGTGATCCTCTTCAGCTGGGCGAGTTCTTAGGACTTGACAGGTCCTCACTCAAGGCGAAAATCGTCCTTGCTCAGGGGAGACAGAACACAAACTATGCGATCAACCTCTACGCATGCCATCCCTTCTTTATTAAGGGATACGGCACTATGACAAACGGAGAGAATACCGCTTTTATCCCTATCAGAGAGTTCCTCTCCGGGAGAAACATACCGGGATATATCGGATATAACAGTGACAGCGAGGTATTCTGCCACATACTGCATTACACATGCAGGCAGCTTGGATATCCACTGCATTATTATAAGGATGTAATTACGCCCCTCAAGCAGGACGAGATTGATGCCAGACCGGACAGGGAGGCAGCGAGTTATCTAAAGAGGTCTCTGCGGCCCCTCTGCATTGACGGTCCCAACTGCGTAATAGGATTTACACCTGACGGGACCTGTTTCATGGTACAGGACGCAAAGAAATTAAGACCGGGCGTAGTCGGGGGCGTAAAAGGCAAATTCGCTTTAATGTCGGAAGAATGCGGTCTCGACTCTGTCGTCCCCGGAAGAGACAAAACAACTGATGTGTTCCCGATGAAATTTGACATGGTCATCATCAAACCGGATGCAGAGGAGGTATTGGTATGGAACCAGCTGCACGGTTAGACAACAATCACGAACTCGCTGTCAAGGATTTCCCATACATAGTCAGATGGCGTGACGACAGGTGCAAACGCTGCGGCAGGTGCACGGCAGTATGTCCGATGTACGCCATTGAACCTGCAGTAATCGTGCAGCGCGCGCTTAAGTCCGAAGGGACCATGCCCGAGCCGCAGGCAGTGCGAAGGGTCATAACAATTGTTAAACAGACAACAGACATAAGCAGGTACTGCACCGGCTGCGCCACATGCACACTGGTATGCCCGAACGAGGCGATCGAGCCGGAATATAACCCTGCACACAAATTTAACTTCCACAAAAACAGGGGCGGTCATCCCTACAGACGTGGCGGCCGGAGAAACGACCCCGCGCCTTCTACTCTCGACAGGCTCCGTTTTTCGAGAATATCCATGCTGACAGACCCTGCGCTTGATGCAGGCAGGCATGAGTTCAGAATAAGGACATATCTCGGCAGGATACTCCCTGCAGAGGAACTTCCTGTAAGGGTTGTAAACAACAGGCTTGAAGTAAACAGGAAAGCGGGCACATTCGTGCCGCCGGTACGTGAAATATACCCGATCATGATCGGGAGCATGTCCATCGGCGCTCTTTCTCCATACATGTGGGAAGGGCTCGCAATGGGCATTACCTATTTAAATGAAGTTGAAGGCATGCCGGTTGTCATGTGCTCCGGAGAAGGCGGAATGCCTCAGAGGCTCCTGAGATCAAGATTCATTAAATACTTCATCCCACAGATCGCCTCAGGCTACTTTGGCTGGGATGAAATCGTCAGGGCGATCCCGCATATGATAGAAGACCCCTGTGCAATCGAAATAAAATACGGACAGGGGGCAAAGCCGGGTGACGGCGGGCTGCTCATGGCGCACAAGGTGCTGAAGCTGATCTCGGAGATCAGGGGTGTCCCCATGGGCGTAGACCTTCCCTCACCGCCCACTCACCAGACCAAGTACTCAATTGAGGAGGCTGTTGCCAAAATGATCCAGTCCATGTACATGGCCTGGGGATTCAGGGTCCCTGTATATCCAAAAATATCCGGGACCCATACTGCTAAAGCGGTCCTCAACAACCTTGTTAGAAATCCATATGCCGCGGCCCTCTCAATCGATGGTGATGACGGCGGGACCGGGGCGGCATATAATGTGTCGATGGACAGCATGGGTCATCCCATAGCATCCAACATCAGGGAATGTTACCTTGACCTTGCAGCACAGGGAAAACAGAATGAACTCCCCCTTATTGCCGCGGGCGGGGTCGGAAAAAAAGGCAATCTCGCGGCCAATGCCGCAGCCCTGTTCATGCTTGGGGCTTCATGCGTCTCGATCGGTAAATATATCATGCAGGCAGCTGCGGGCTGTTTCGGCGATGAATATAACCGCTGCAATGTCTGCAACCTCGGCAAGTGCCCGCGCGGGATAACTACTCAGGACCCCAGGCTTTACAGGAGGCTTGATCCGGACAGGGTTGCTGAAAGGGTGGTCGAGGTATTCAAGTCAGTGGATACGGAACTGAAGAAAATCTTTGCGCCCATGGGCAGAAGCACGGAACTGCCGATAGGCATGTCCGATGGAATCAGCGCTGACGATCCTGCAGTAGCGGAACGGCTGAAAATTAAATATAATTGTTGATTTTTTATAACGACCATTATGAAAAAAATTACGATAAAGGGAGTCAGCAAGGGCAGACGAACCCCTTCCCGGGTCCTTGAGGAGCAGATCCAGGAGGCCGTCAGAAAGGGTGCGCGGAGCCTCAGCATTGTTGCCGATGGTCAGCATGGTATCGGCGGCCGTATATGGCCGCGAGGTGAGTCCGTAAAAATCACTATTGAAGGTCCGGTTGGACAGAGGTGCGGCAGTATGGGCATGTTCGGGACCGAGATTGTGGTAAAGGGCAGCGCATCTGATGATGCAGGCTGGATCAACTGCGGGGCGAATATAACTGTCCTTGGTGACGTCACAAACGGCGCTCACAATGCAGCTGCACAGGGGAAATTATACGTGCAGGGCGGGGGCGGAGCACGCTGTGACACCATGACAAAGCATAACCCTAAATTCGATCCCCCTGAATCATGGTACTTCAGGGATGTTGGCGACACGTTTGCCGAATTCAAGGCAGGCGGGATCGCGGTTGTCTGCGGCGTAAATCCGAGAAATACGGAAAACATCCTCGGCTATCGTCCGTGCGTCGGTATGGTCGGAGGGGTTGTTTACTTCCGGGGTCCTATGCAGGGCTATAGTGAAACCGATGTCAGACTGACAGAACTCACCGGACAGGACTGGACATGGCTGACGAACAAAATGAAGCCTTATCTGAAAGCCATTAAACGGGCTGATTATTATAAAGAACTCACAAGATCAATCACGGACTGGAAAAAGCTTGTCCCCTATACAGCACAGGAAAGGGCCAAGAGAAGGCCCTTCAGTATGTCAATGGAGGAATTCCGTGCAAATACATGGGAAAAGGAAGTCGGCAAGGGCGGAATATTCGGAGAGTATCTCACACATCCGCTCACCATTCTTCCGTATATAACAACGGGTGATGACAGGAGGTTCAAGCCTCTATGGAACAATTATAAATACGCGCCCCCCTGTGAGTATGCGTGTCCCACAGGCATACCGACCCAGAAACGCGCACAGCTCATCAGGGCGGACAGGATGCACGAGGCGCTGGAACTGATCCTTCAGTACAGTCCCCTTCCCGCTTCAGTATGCGGAGAGATCTGCCCCAACCTCTGCATGCAGGCATGTACAAGAGACCGGGTGGACAAGGCCTTCAATATAAAGGAGATGGGAAAGGCGAGCCTCGAAGTCAAGGCGCCGAAGCCGGGCAGAAAAACAGACAAAAAAGTAGCGGTCATAGGCGGCGGCCCGGGCGGACTTTCCGTTGCATGGCAGCTCGCACTGAAGGGGCATTCTGTTGACCTTTATGAGGCAGAGAAAAAACTGGGCGGCAAGCTTGAGCTCTGCATACCGAGAGAGAGACTGCCGCAGAAAGTACTCCGCAGGGAAATTGAGCGTTTTAAAGATATCGGAGTAAACGTCAATCTCAACACAAAGGTGACCAGGCAGAAGTTCGACCAGATATACAGATCTCACGACACCGTAATCGTAGCCTGCGGCGCTCACAAGCCGAGGATGATGAAACTGACAGGGGCAAAGGACATGGTCTCGGCCTATGATTTCCTGAAGGGAATAAATATCGGCAGCAGTCCGGACCTGAAGGGCAGAAACGTTGTAATTATCGGCGCAGGCAATGTCGGTATGGACGTAGCTGCCGAGGCATACAAGTGCGGGGCAAAACATGTTACTGCGGTTGATATTCAGGAACCGGCGGCATCCGGAAAAGAACTTGAGATAGCAAAGGCCCTCGGCACAGAGCTGCTCTGGCCCAAATTTACAGACAAATACGTTAAAAAAGAAAAGAAAATATATTTTACCGACGGATCATCCCTCAAGGCAGACCTTGTGGTAGTGTCTATTGGGGACATGCCGATGACAGAATTCCTGCCGCCATCCGTTCATACGGACAAACACGGCTGGATCGTGGCGGATGAGGCCGGCCATACTTCAAACCCCAGGGTCTTTGCAACGGGTGACGCGACAAGGCTCGGTCTGGTCACGCACGCCATAGGCCAGGGGAGAAAGGCAGCGGATGCCGTGCATGCCCTGCTTTCCGGACGGTCCTACAACATGCCTCCGATAAAACCTATGGTGCCGTATGAAAAGATCAAGACAGCATACTATGATGTGTGCCACGGTGAGCCCTTTGCCCCAAAAGAAGAGGCCAACCGCTGCATGTCCTGCGCAGTATGCAGAGACTGCCACATGTGCGAAGCCACCTGTTATTACGGGGCGATCAGCAGGAAGGAATACGAAGACGGTTCGTATGAATACATGGTCGATAAAAACCTCTGCATAGGCTGCGGCTTCTGCGCCGGTATCTGCCCCTGCGGAGTCTGGGAAATGGAAGAGAATATTTAAAAGAAAATGACGAATAGCGAGTGACGAACCTCGATTCACGAACTGAAAAACTCGTCAATCTCCGTTATTATTTTTCTGCTTGACCTGAATGAACAACCCCGCAGCAAAGCTTCATGGAAGGGATTTTATAATATAAATAATTCTCCTTAATTTTGATCTTTGGTTTTTGATTTTTACATTTCACTGTCCAAATGATACCTGTAAC
>JAJRVB010000009.1 GCA_024277515.1 Nitrospirota bacterium
GGTAAAATCTTTCTTGCCATCAGATATGGTCACATATTTTATAGCCATAATGACTACCTCCCATGACTATATAATATAGTTATCTCGAACTAAAATCAAGATGGTTACCTCAAACGATCGAGGCCGATCGCTTTTCTCACCAGCTGCATTGTTGCAGCGGCTGCTGTCCGCGCCTTTGCAGAACCCGACTCGATGATATCTTCAAGCTCATCCGGCCTGTCCAGATAGTGTCTGCGTCTTTCCCATAATGGTTCAAGCACCTCAAAAAGGTTCTTTATCAGTACCTTCTTGCAGTCAATGCATCCTATACCGGCGGTGCGGCATCCCTCCGCGACTTCGCCCTGTTCCTCTTTTGAAGAGAAGATTTTATGGAGATGATACACAGGGGAGAGATCAGGGTCGCCCTTGTCCGTGCGCTTGATCCTCTGCGGGTCGGTCGTCATAGTCCTTATTTTTTTCTCAACCTCTGCAGGCGTATCTGAAAGGAAAATACAGTTGTCATAAGTTTTGCTCATCTTTCTGCCGTCAGTGCCCACTACTTTTGGAAACTCCGTCAGCAGACCCTCAGGATCGGGAAAGACCTCTCCATAAAAATGATTGAACCGCCTCCCTATCTCTCTCGTGATCTCAAGGTGGGGCATCTGGTCCACACCGACCGGGACATAGTGTGCCCTGTACATCAATATGTCGGCCGACTGAAGGAGCGGATACCCGAGAAACCCGTATGTGTTGAGGTCTTTATCCTTGACCTCTGTCTGTTTTTCTTTATAGGTGGGCACACGTTCAAGCCAGCTCAACGGGGTGACCATCGAGAGCAGAACATGGAGTTCAGCATGCTCAATGACCCTGGACTGGGCGAATATGGTCGTCTTTTCCGGATCAAGTCCGGCAGCAAGGCAGTTTACCAGGACGTCCTTCACATAATCTTTTAACCGGGATGTGTCCGCGTACTGTGATGTGAGCGCGTGCCAGTCGGCTATGAAATAATAACAGTCATAACTGTCCTGCAGCTTTACCCAGTTCTGCAATGCCCCTACAAGGTTTCCTATATGCAGTCTTCCGCTTGGCTGTATACCGCTTAGTACCCGTTTCTTTCCCATAGTTCGCTCCTCAAAGAAGTAATGTTATAAGGCTGTAAAGCAGCATCATGAGCGGATAGATAAACATTCGTGCTATTCCGGTCATAATCAGTATAATTACGATTATCATGCCGTAAGGCTCGATTCTGCTGTATGCGGCTGCCTGTCTGTAGGGCAGAAAGCCGATAAGCACCCTCCCGCCGTCCAGTGGCGGGACAGGAATGAGATTAAACACGGCGAGGAGCACATTCCACTGAATGCTCTTTATCAGCATTAATGAAAGTGGCTCCACAATGGTATTGGCAATACTGCCCGGCAGCAGAAACATGATAACAGGAATCATGATTTTGATGAGCAATGCGCTTATAATCGCCAGCCCTATGTTGGTAATCGGTCCGGCTGCAGCTGAAATTGCCATATGTTTTTTTGGGTCCCTGAAATTGGCAGGGTTGATCGGGACGGGCTTTGCGTAACCGAATATGAATTGCCCGTTCGTAAAGAAGAGCAGCATCACAGGCATGATGATGGTGCCGACCATGTCTATATGGGCGATGGGATTCAGCGTAAGTCTCCCCATGCGTTTCGCAGTGGGATCGCCGAGCCTGTTTGCAACAAATCCATGAGAGACTTCATGAAATGTAATAGCAATTAATATAGGCAGGGCCGATATGGCCAGTTGTCTGATAATATTTGCAATATCCATAATTCTCAGCCTATGTATTGTACCCTAAACCGAATTTTTTATTCACCGGAAACGGCTGATAATATGCCTTCCCGTACGGCAACTATTAAGCTGCGGGATATAAAAAATCAAATACCAAAAATAAAAGATCAAAATTAAGGAAAATTATTTATATGATAAAAACTCTTCCATAATTTTGATCTTTGGTTTTTGAGTTTTACATTTCCAAGTCCGGATAATATCTGTAACTGAAAGGTTTCCGGTGCATTAACTATTCAGATGCAGGTCATGACCTGTGCTCTTTATTGGTATGGATTTTTTTATATCACAATTTGTATAATTAGCAACGGAAATTTTCATTGTTCCTTTTAAATTAAATCACCTCTTTATTCTCTCCCCTGAGAAATTTCTTGCGAGTATTCCGGGACGGAGGAATAAAACAATCCCAAGGAGAAAAACATGAACGTGAATGTAAAGAATAACAAGCTGAACAACTGGATCAAGGAAGTGGCGGACCTCTGTAGTCCGGATGACATTTATATATGCAATGGTTCCAGAGACGAATACGATGCAATGATTAAAAAACTGATCGAGGGCGGTATCGCCATACCGCTTAAGAAACGTCCGAACAGTTTTCTCTTCAGGTCCGACCCGAGTGATGTTGCGCGCGTTGAAGACAATACATATATTAGTACTACTTCCCGGGAGGAGGCAGGCCCTACGAACAACTGGCGGGCTCCTGATGAACTTAAAAAGACCATGCTGGATCTTTACAGGGGCTGCATGAAGGGGCGCACCATGTATGTAATCCCTTTTTCAATGGGTCCCATAGGCTCCCCTATTGCGCATATCGGAGTTGAAATTTCGGACAGCCTTTATGTAGTGATCAATATGCATATCATGACCCGCGTCAGCGAGCGTGTGCTTGAACTGCTTTCAACGGATGGAGACTTTATTCCGTGTCTGCATTCAATCGGCGCTCCGCTTGCCGAAGGTCAGGAAGATTCAAAGTGGCCGTGCGCTCCAATAGAGAAGAAATACATCAGCCACTTTCCTGAAGAGAACCTTATCTGGTCTTATGGCTCGGGCTATGGCGGAAACGCCCTGCTCGGAAAGAAGTGCCTTGCCCTGCGTATTGCATCGGCCATGGCAAGGCGTGAAGGCTGGATGGCTGAGCACATGCTGATCCTGCGGCTTACGAGCCCTGAAGGAAAGCAGTACCACATAGCTGCTGCCTTTCCCTCTGCCTGCGGCAAGACAAACCTCGCGATGATGCAGCCTTCGATCCCGGGGTGGAAGTGTGAATGCGTTGGTGATGATATCGCCTGGATGAAGACAGGGCCTGACGGCCGTCTCTACGCGATTAACCCGGAAAACGGTTTTTTCGGTGTAGCGCCCGGCACATCATACGAGACTAATCCAATGGCAATGGACTCGCTGAAGGAAAATGTCATCTTCACGAATTGCGCCCTTACTGATGACGGTGATGTGTGGTGGGAAGGAATGGACGGGGACGAGCCTGCACATGTCATTGACTGGAAAGGGAATGACTGGACCCCCGGGAGCCCCGGTGCGGCGGCCCATCCGAATGCGCGCTTTACCGCGCCCGCTTCACAATGCCCGGTCATCTGTGAAGACTGGGAAAAACCGGAGGGTGTGCCCATAGACATAATGATATTCGGCGGCCGGCGGAGCACGGTTGTGCCTCTTGTGCAGGAGGCGTTTAACTGGGACCATGGTGTATTTCTCGGCGCAACAGCGGCCTCCGAGACCACTGCTGCCAACATCGGTGCTGTTGGAAATCTCAGGCGCGATCCATTTGCAATGAAGCCGTTCTGCGGCTACAACATGGGCGACTACTTTCAGCACTGGTTTGATATGGGGGACAAACTTGGAGATAAGGCGCCAAGGCTCTTTTATGTAAACTGGTTCAGAAAGAGTGATGACGGCAAGTTTTTATGGCCCGGATTCAGTGAGAACAGCAGGGTGCTGAAGTGGATGTGCGAACGTGTTGACGGTAAGGTTGGAGCAGAGGAGACACCTATTGGTTTACTGCCAAAAGAGGGTGACCTTGATATCAATGGCCTTGACATATCTCCTGACTCGATGAAGGAACTCATGAAAATAGATACGGATGCCTGGAAGGCTGAGGTCCCTGATATTGAGAATCACTTTTCCTCATTCGGAGAACGCCTGCCGGAGAGGCTGAAAGACCAGCTGAAGGAGTTTGTCAGGCGGCTGGGATAGTATCCTTTAATTTCAATAAGCAACCTCCCCTGGTGCCCCCTCTTCCAAGAGGGGGCACGTTAATTGAGTAAAAGCGCTTCCACTCATAAATTTGCCTCAGGTCCTGTTAACGCTATCTGTACTGGAAGCAGTCATATAAAAACAATTATAATACTGTTGCAGCCTGACCATGAGAAACACTAAAAGAGAGCATGCCAGAATACAGAAAAAGACCCTGGTAAATGTGCTGGGTGTAGTATATGCCCACACAAAGACCGGTGATGGCGGGGACCTGTATTTGACCAAATATGCCGAACAGTACCGGACGCATTTTTCCATAGGCAACTGGTATGAAAAACGCTGGTTCAATAAACACAAAGTGAGGCTTAAAGGCACGGGATCGGTTTACAGGGTCCCGACAAAAAAAGTGGGCGGCAAGAGCCTTGATCTCGTGGTCAAGAACTGCCGGGTGGGTGAGGACGTCCCTATTGATACACACACCCTGCAGGAGTTTTGTGATGCCGAGTTTAACAGTCCCTGGGAGGAGTTTTCTCTTGTAATGGAGATGGAGGACAGCGGGTTCGGTCCAAAGTCACTGCACATACATACTCAGCATCCCATGGCGATATATGTGCCGCCTGAAAAGATGCAGATATGGCAGAGCGGAAGGTCACGTTCCAAAATTAACCGGATTCGCGCACGGCATCCGGGCATAGACCTGGACATATTAAAACAGTACATACTCATTTACAGGTGGATAGAAGGTTACAATCTGCCGGAGGTCTTCAGTCTTATAGACATTGAAGATGATGACCGCGTGTATCACCTTAAGACACTCGACCGGATCGTTGTTTCCGATCTTAACAGGAAAGGCTATCTTGTAGCTGATACAAAACCGGAGCACATTATTCTAAGCGGATATCATACCACGCGAATTATGGAAACTGGAGAAGCCCGGTCGGGTGATGTTGCAAAAGATCAGATTTACTACCTGTACAACCTTATCAACCTTGGTAAATATTCAGTGGTTGACTATGAACTGCTCATGCGCACTCCGGAACACGAAGCTGAAGTCAAAAAGACAAGGAGGCATTCGTATCTTGATGACCAGAGGGACCGTTTTATCCCTGCCCCGCTGCCTGACCACCTGTCGAGCATGGAGATTTTCGGGGTGCCTTACATATATGGTCATGCCGAGAGCACGGGCGGACGCCTGTGGGTTGTGGGGAATAATGCCCGCCTCTTCGACTACTTCCTGCCGGAGCGCTGGAGAAAGACCCCGTCGATCAGCCTGTCTGATACAAAAGAGGTATTTTATACAATAACGAAGGACAATATTCATCTCGTCTGGGAGACCTCACGTGTTGGTGAAATGCCGAATGAAGAAGAGGAGAAATATCATCCGGGGATACGTGTCTCCGGTTTCAACAGTCCCTTTGAAGAATTTGCCATAGCTCATGAACTGAGTCAGCGGGGTATCCCCTGTGTATATGCGAGGGCCATTTACATGACAGGAAGCTATAAGCTGGAGAAATCATCCGACATCAGAAAATACGGGACGCACAAAGACTTTCGTGATCCGGAAGGCGGCCCCATCCTGAAGGAAAATCATAATTTCATTACCATACGCGGATACTATAACGGCAGTGATCAATGGGTAGCCAGGCAGACAGGGCCACTCTACTCGCCTGTAGACCTTTCAAGGGCCGTGGTCAAAGGACTAATTGATATGGCTCAATGTATGATGCTGGTCGAAAACGTGAAAGAGAACCTGCGGAAGGTCGGTTATAACGGTTCATTGTTAAGGGCTGATGACCTGCTGCTCGCCACGTACGATAAGGGTGAAATCATAACGGACCATATTGGAAACCCTCTCGTTGTAATATGCAATTTCGAATATATATGGAAATACACCGGGGACGATGCAGGGAACTGATACATCCGCGGAACAGTTGTTATGACAGAAGCTGCTTCAGGATACAGTACATTGCACGCTACCTGCCTATGTAGCGATCTCTCTTTTCACAGCCGAAGGGGACGTATCAAAATTATCTGTATATATCTGTTTGCTGCCTGATTTGGTCTTAAAGCCCTGGATCTGTGTTTTTAATTCCATCGCCACAGAAAGTGAGTCTTCTGAAGACTTCTTTACATCCTCTGATAATGAAAAAGTGTTGTTCACTACTTCAGCAATACTTTCCATACTCTGACTGACTTCCTCTGCTGCGGAGGACTGCTGCTCAGCCGCCGCTGCAATACTTTGGACCATATCCATCACGTTTTGTGAACTCTCTACTATCTGCATAAGGGCATCTCCCGCATTGGAGACGGTTGAAACCGCTTCATCAGCCAGTGTCTTGCCCTGGGTCATCAGGAC
>JAJRVB010000169.1 GCA_024277515.1 Nitrospirota bacterium
GCTTTAAGGGTCCCTGTACGGTTTGGAAATTTTCTGGCTACCGCCTTAATAAGGTTGTTATATGGATTTAAGTATACGGATGTGGGTCCGTTCAGGGCGGTCAGGTTTGACAAACTGATGTCACTGGATATGAATGATAATCTCGGATGGACCGTTGAGATGCAGGCCAAGGCGATAAGGTCAGGATTCCGGATACTCGAGGTCCCGGTCAGTTACCGTAGCGGGACCGGAAAATCAAAGATCACCGGAAATATCAGAGGAATAGCGGTTGTGGGGTACAGGATAATACGTGCGGTTTTTAAAAATCTGCTTTATACTCCGCAATTTTGATTTTTTATTTTTAATATTCGATCTTTTGTTGCCTGCAATTATTACCCGTAACTGAATGGTTATGATTCAAAACGGATTTACATTGACATCCCCGGAGTTTTATGCAAAAATAAAACGCCTTCTTCTGTAACTGGTTCAGATCAGTTCGGTCAATTGATTAATTATCCTGCTGTGCATGCAGCAAGGTGCATTAAATAACATGTTCAAAGGACATTCCTATGCAGAGAAGAGCTTACGAACGGGTCACCTCAAATATTGCGGCAAGGTTTTACGGTGAAAGCGGAGAATATGCAGGGACTGTCACCAATCTTTCCGAAAACGGTATGTTCGTCTGCGCGGAGAGCATATGCTTCCCCTTTGATTTTGAATTTAAAATGGTTTTTCCCATCCAGACTGAAGTGCTGAATATCCCGGTCAAGGTCTGCAGGATAACAAAGACAGAAGGAAATTATGACGGGATCGGGGTCCAGCTCCTTGATCAGCCTCAGAACTATAAAGAGTTTGTGAGTGGTCTCAGGACCAGCCGGTAACCGCTTATAAAACACGTATGAAGGGTGTCCTGATTAGCCCCTGGCTTCCAGAGAGTTTCTCGTATTCATAATTTCTTCACCTTTTCTTCATATTGCCTTCTCAATCAAGTGCTATATTTTTATCAGAGCTTAAAAAAAGGAGGAAAATAAAATGATGCACTGGGGAAACTTTATTGGAATGGGTTATGGTGGATTCGGCTGGGTATTAATGGTCCTGTTCTGGGTAGTTGTCCTGTTTGGATTTATCTACCTTGCCAGACAGCTGTTTGGCGGCACACGGGCTGTTGCTGGCAAGGAATCAGCCGCAGATATCCTGAAGAAGAAATACGCAGAGGGTGAGATAACAAAAGATCAGTATAAGGAAAAGCTGACACTGATAACGAAATCATCATGAACCTGAATTGTCAAAACATCTCCATATTCAATATAATGGTGTCAGTTTATTGATTTCAAGGCCCTGTCCGAAAAGGAGATGGATATCGTATGGAAAATGAAGCTGCTCTGAGACTCGGGTTTTTCTTTGGAGTTTTTGTCCTGGTTGCTTTATGGGAAACCGCATCGCCCCGCCGCGTGCTGAACACGTCGAAGACTGTCCGCTGGTTCAGCAATATGGGCATAGTCTTCATTGATACCCTGACTGTCCGTTTCATATTTTCCATTCTTGCTGTGGACGTAGCCATAATGGCACAGGAAAATGGATGGGGATTGCTGAATAGCCTGCAAATGCCGCATCTGCTGTCGGTAATTGTCGGCATATTGATACTTGACATGATAATTTATCTTCAGCATGTCATGTTTCATGCCGTCCCTGTCCTCTGGCGTCTTCACATGATGCATCATTCCGACCTTGATTATGATGTGACGACCGGTCTGCGCTTTCATCCGATAGAAATTGTCATCAGCATGCTGATAAAGCTGGCGGCTGTTGCTGCCATCGGCCCGTCTGTTGTGACGGTTATAATATTTGAAATTATCCTGAATGCCACAGCAATGTTTAACCACGGCAATATCAGGATGCCGCAGAATGTTGACAAGTTTCTCAGGCTCCTGGTCGTTACGCCGGATATGCACCGGGTACATCACTCGGTAACTATCCGTGAGACAAACAGCAATTTCGGATTCAGCTTCCCGTGGTGGGACCGTCTGATGGGGACCTACCGGCCGCAGCCGGCTGCAGGGCATGTGGGGATGACCATCGGGTTGTCGCAGTTCAGGGACCCTGGAAAGAACAACCTGCTCTCCATGCTGGCACTCCCTTTTACCGGGAACCCCGGTTCTTATGCTATTAACCGTTGGGGAAGAGAGCCTGATTCCAGAAACAGTTTATAGTTTTTTTATTTCATTATATATTTCGGGTTGACAAATACATTCATATATTCTAATATTTGAATATATGAATGATTACCTCTCCAGAATCGAGGAGTTAAAACTGGTGGCCCATCCTGCGCGTATTGCTATTCTTGATGAGTTGTCAAACGGTGTCAAATGCGTCAGCGACATCCAGGATTTCCTTGAAATCAGCCAATCCAATGTATCACAGCATCTCTCGGCCCTGAGGCACGCAGGGGTCATCGACTTTTATATTGACGGCAGGCTGAGGTGCTACTATCTCAGACAGCCCTTTATTCTTGATCTGCTCGAAATCATTAAAAAAGATTATCCCGCTGAATTACCGGGACCTGAATGCTGTCCTGTTACCAAAAAAGGCAAATATCCAGGCAAGAGAAAAAACTGAAACTGTAGCAGGCTGCACGAATTGAAAAGCTCTGCAGCGGAGGACCTTGCAAGTGAGAACTAAAGAGAAAAATATAGAAAGGAGGTCAATATGTACAGGAAATTAATCATCGCCATGTTTGCTGTTGTCCTGGTCAGTGGATATACAGTTGCTGTCCAGGCTGCCGAGTATAAAACCCCTGCACAGCTTGTAAAAGAGGCAAAAGCAGAGGTCAAGGGAATCAGTGCCGGGGAATTAAAGAAAATGCTGGACAACAACGAGAACGTGATAGTGCTGGATATTCGGGACAGGGATGAATATGAGAAGCAGCACATACCGGGGGCCATACATATGTCCCGCGGTCTGGTTGACCTGCATGTAAACGAGATCATTGCAGACAAGAACGCAAAAATAGTGCTTTACTGAATATTCGACAAGAGGTCGCCGTTGGCGACCAAAAGTCTGAATGAAATCGGATATGTCAATGCGGTCAACCTTGATGGAGGATTAAAGGCATGGATGGATGCGGGCTACCCGGTTTATAAGAACAAAAAAGGATTTTCAATCGCTGACAAATATTGATCTGTTTCCTCCTCGTACTGATTGAAAATCGATGTTAATCTGTCCAAATCAGTGGCTTATAGCTGTTTTTTAGGATGAATAAAATAATGACACCGGAAAGGGAGGTATGAGTTTTATGGCTGCAATACTGAAATTAATTGTTAATGACCCGCCGGGCGGCAGGTGAAGAGACAATACTGCTGCCGCTGGAAATGCGGCAAAAGACTTTGATGTTGAAGTAGTGATCCTCAAAAAAAACGAGGCCGGCCCGGATGCAAAGGCCCCCGCAGTATACCTTGATGATAAACCGCTTGCCGAAATAAAAGGTCTGAGGGACGGAAAGATTTCAGAACAGGAAATTATTGATGAGCTGAACGCTGCTCAGGTGCCGCGAAAGACGGGCGGCAGCAGATGCGCGTGTTCCTGTGGATAACTATCTAAATCTTTTTTGTCCTGGGGGGTGGTCATGAAAAAAAATCTTAAGCATAAACGTGCTGCTTTTGTCCTGATTGTACTGCTCGTCGCGTTATCCGTATGTCTTCTCGATGGGACGTCATATGCGGATAAACTGGCGGACGCCATTGCTAAGACCCCGCAGGGGACGGAAAAGGGAATGATAAATCCTGATGCGGAAAATGGCTTCCTCGGCATTCCCGGCGCACCGGAAGTAAATCTCCTGTGGGGTTTTCTATGGGCCATATGGGTAGGGTGGATTTTTTCGACGGTCGGGGCCTTTGGAGGCATTATGGCCGGCGTGGGACATATCACGATTTTCGGACTTGGTGATTATGCGAAAAGCTTCAAACAGAGCAATCCGGTGCTAAATAAGATGCTGACCGACAGCATCAGGGTGTCAAACCAGTGGCTTGTGAGCCTCAGCGCCCTGATTTCATCAATCAATTACTTCAAAATGGGGAGACTGGTACTGCCTCTCGGCATCGCCCTTGCAGTGGGTTCTGTAACCGGCAGTATACTTGTTCCGATCATTACCGCCGGCAAGATCAAACTCAGTTCTTATATCGGATATTTCGGATTGTGTGTCTTTGTGATCGGCGGATTCCTCTTTTACAGTACAACAGAAAAGGGGCGCTCTAAAAAGAAGGGCGCCAGGGAAGCGGCAAAGGCCTTTGAGAAAGCGAACATAAAATTGCAAGAGGGGGCGGAAGCAGATGAGTCTCGGCACGGGGTCAAAATAGTTCAGTGGAGTCTCTCCAGGGTAACGTTCACCTTTTATGGAGTGGAATTCAGCTTCAATCCTTTCATCCCGGTTATAGGAGGTTTCTTCATCGCAGCGCTCGCCTCTTTTCTCGGCATAGGCGGGGGCTTTCTATTTGTGCCCTTTCTGACAAGCATCGCCGGACTGCCCATGTTTCTGGTTGCCGGGACATCAGCTTTAACCGTATTTGTAGGGATGTTTGTCAGCATATTTTCATACATGGTGCTCAAGGGGGTTATTGTCTACTGGCCTCTTATAGGCGTGGAGCTGTTCGGGATCTTTGTGGGATCAATGATCGGACCACGGACATCGAAGTACATTCCTGATATCTGGCTGAAGAGGCTGTTTGTCGTTCTGGCCATTTATGTCGGGATCAGGTATACGTCAAAGGGTTTCCTCGGTCACAGCATAGTGCCGCCGTTTTAGGGCTTGCATATAGAGGACGCA
>JAJRVB010000170.1 GCA_024277515.1 Nitrospirota bacterium
AGGGGTCAATCCCTGAAATTCAGGGCGTTCAATCAGCATTTCGACAGATTCCGGAGTTAACACGCCGCCTTTGTCATTGAGCTCCGCCTCTAATGCCCTGCGCTGTTCAGGAGTCAGGGACTGAAGCATGCGTGAAACATCGGTAATGCTTTGTGTCTGGGCGCAAGCCTCTTTGTATATATATGCAAATGACAATATACAGAAGATAGCTGCAGTGAAGATTATTAATAAAAAATGCCGGATTCGTTGCATAATATTCTCCCTTAAAAGACAATAAACAGAGCCGGCTATTATTTTACTGCCGCGGACTCTTCATTTTTTCGGGTTAACGCGCCGGATATATTCCAGAAAGAAGACCAGGAAGACCCCGGCAAACAGCGATATCACAAAAGCGAGCACCATATTCCTTCTTATGTTCGGTCTTATTTTTCTGTCAGGGGCCCTGGGAGGATCAAGTATTTTAAACGCGAAATTCTCCTTGACCTCGGCCATCATGGATGTCTCTATCTGCTGCGCTATTAATGTATATATCTTCTGTTTAATGAGCGGGTCCGTATTTTTGTCAATCAATGATTCAAGGTATTCCCTGTTTGTCTCGGCAACCCTTTTTGCCTCACTGCTCATGTAATCCGTCAGTTCGGAAAGGAAGTAACCAAGGACATCTGCTGCAACCTCAGGGTCGGTATATTCCAGAGAAAGCTCGATAATGCCGTCCCTCTTATTGTCATTCACCCTGTACATGCTCTTTTTCAGATATCGTATGCCATTCCAGATATTTGATGTCTTTCCCGGGTCTTTCCCGTCTTTACCAAAGAATACCTTCATAAGGTCATGATTCCTGATGACCCTTTCCATCAGTATATTGCTCCTCAGCAGGCTGACTATCTCCGACGCATTGGCTGTACGGGATGATGTGATGCCGAACCGGGACGCGAGCGCGCGCATATCACTCTGCTTCTGCTGCGGGGCGGCAGGCATGATAACGGCCCGGGCCCTGTAGATTTTGGGAGAAAAATAAGAAATAAGCCCGGCAGCAATGACAGAGACCGCAACTATCAGAATAACCGGGATCTTGCGCCGGTTAAACATATTAAAGTAATCCAGGACCGTCAGATCATCAGAACATTCCGGACTCTTCTGCATAAGGCCACCTCGATGCTTCGTTATAAAGAAAGTACCAGCCAAAGAATAAACGCAGATTGTAAAAGAGCAGACCCTTTTATTCTTTTCAGGTATTTAATATTCTGAACGCAGGTTATTATTCTAAAGAGGAATCATCTTTTATTCAAGACACGATTGAATTCCCGCAGAATTTACGTAAATAGTGAAAAAGCTCGGTGAGAGGAGTGACGCGGGCACGGATTATGTTTTTTCCCCGTTTCCGGCTGACCTTAAGACATAAAGAGGTTTTCTCTGTCCTTCATGATAGGAACTGACGAGCATCTCCCCGAGAAGGCCCATGCCGATAAGCTGCATCCCTATAATGACCAGCAGCACCCCGAGAAGAAGCAGCGGCCTCTGCCCGATTGGATGACCCGTAAGCCACAGAAATACCATATACAGATTAATAAAAAACCCGGATATCCCGCATGCAAGCCCTACCGGTCCGAATGCCTGCATGGGCTTGGTGGAGAAGCTCTGGAGAAACTTGACGGTAATCAGGTCAAGAATGACCATGAGTGTCCTTGATATTCCATACTTGGACACCCCGCGCCGCCTTGGATGATGGATGGTTTCCACTTCCTTGATCTTAATCCCGTACCAGCTTGCAACGGCCGGGATAAACCTGTGCATCTCTCCGTACATATTGATGTTTTTAACGACCTCCGCCTTGTACGCCTTGAGGCCGGAGCCGTAATCACGGAGATTGACCCCCGTAACCCTGCTTATCAGCCAGTTGGCAATAATCGACGGGAACCGCCTGATGATAAAAGGGTCCTTTCTCTTCTTTCTCCAGCCGTTCACCACATCATACTCACCAATGAGAGAGACGAGTTTGGGGATGTCCTTTGGATCATTCTGGAGATCACCGTCAATAGTGACAATTACATCCCCCCGGGCATGGTCAAAGCCGGCTGCCCAGGCGGCCGCCTTGCCAAAATTCCGTCTGAATCGCAGCAGTCTCACCTTCGGATCTTTCCGCCCGAAAGGCTCAAGCAGATCAAGGGTCCTGTCAGTGCTGCCGTCATCGATGAAGAGTAATTCATAGTCCCTGCCGTCTTTTACCATGACCGACGTCAGCGCTTCATAGAGCTCTTCAACATTTTCTTCTTCATTATATAAGGGGACTACGACAGATACCAGCATATATTCCTCTCTTTTGCTTATATATTAACAAAACAATACATCTAAAAAACCAAACCAAAGCGGGTTAATTGTTTAATTGAACAATATCCGCATTTTTCGGGTTTACAAAAAAAGACCCTGCGGAAAACAGCAGGGCAGATATGAGATGACTGAAGATAAAACGCAACCTCAAACCTTCGACACGAATATGGAGTTGTAGATAATTCTCATGCTCTCGGAAGCGGAAGGTTTGTAAGGATATATTCTCGTATAATAAACATAGCCCTTCCAGAATTTTCTTACACTGTTATACAGAGGCCGGAGGGGCAGTTTTATCAGGACATTTTTTATCAAAGGCATCAGCCACGGGAATTCAACCGCAACACCGAGGAGATGCATGAAGTTTTCGAGCTGGGGCCTGTCCTTGATGTCCATTATTATTCTGTCATGGTAGGTGTCCGGATATTTAATATCAGGATTGTAGAAACCGTTTGCCACGGAATAATCATATATTTCCGTCTTGGGGTATGGAGTAAGCAGAAAGGCATCGCAGAATGTGGGCTTGCACTTTACCGTCAATGCCCATGTTTCCAACGCGGTCTCGAGTGTCTCATGAGGCGCACCGATTATGTTGTACATGGAAAACATGACATTCTTGTCTTTGAGGATCTTCATCCCCTGTATAATCTGCTCCTTTGTCATTTTCCTGTTTAAGACCTTGTTCCTGATAAAATCATTTCCCGACTCAACGCCGATTCCTACATAAAAGAGTCCTGCCTTGATCAGATCATCGACTACCTCTGCCTTGATGATCTCGGGCCTCATGAGGCAGTAAAAGGGAATTCCTATCTCTTTTGGATATTTTTCGGCAAATTCCTTTACCCATTTCGGTCTTACACTGAGGATCTCGTCCCTGAATATCAGATATTCGATCTTGGGATAGTCCCTCTTTAATATCTTCAGCTCCTCAATGACGTGATCAACGCTTCTCTGCCTGAAAATAGGGTCCCCCTTGACACGCATCTTATGCAGCTGATGATTATGGCAGTATGTGCAGTTAAACGGACAACCCTGGCTCGTCATGACCGTTGCGGTCCTTGCAAGACGGTAATCCTTATACTTGTTGTAAATCCCCCTGTCAGGCGGAGGGAGCACATCAAGGTCCTTGATGAGCGGGCGCTGTTCATTTTTATATATCTTCCCGTCAGCCTTCACCCACCAGTTCCTGACGTTCGTTATGTCTTCACCTTTTGCCAGCTTATTAAGAAATTCAGGCAGTGCTTCAAAGCCTTCCCCGCGGCAGACCGCATCAACCCCCTCTTCTTCTACCAGTTCAGGAGAAAATGTTACATGGGGACCGCCGAACATGGAGTAGAACGAGGCTTTACGCTTCAGGCGCCTGTTCCAGTCAAGATATGTATTCTGACCGCCGCTGAATGTGGTATAAGCGACAATATCTGGCTTAAATTCCAGAAACGTTTTCTCTACTTCTTCATAGTCAATACCTGCTATATCTGTTTGATGACCATCCTGCTTTAGTACGGCAGACAACCACATGGGCCCGAAGGTGACAAATCCACCACTCAGTAACATGGTTCTGTCCACATGCGCAACAAATAATATACGGCTCATAGTGCTTTGACCCCCCTTGAGGCGGATTAATAGGAATATTAAATTATATTATCTATCTTCACCTGTTGTCAAGAAATTTTACGTAAAAATTAATAAGTTAATGCAAATTTACGCCTTTATGCAAATAAATAAAAGCGGTCAAACATCATAATATTTACTCGGCGGAACGAATGATGTCCTTTAATGTTTTTTCTCTCAGTGCCCCGGAGATAGCAGCATCCATTCCGTTGATCACATTGTCAACTCCCGGCACGGATACAAGGTGATTCGCAATGACGGCAGTGTCATTATTCGCCAGCCTTACCGCATTCAGCACTTCCTCCAGCGTAATTGTCTCGATGTCTCTTGCGGGAAGATAAGCCGGAGGGTCATCACCGGTTTCAATGAGCAGGTCATTTTTTTCGAGTAATGAAATAATCTTGTTGACCGGATCGAGGGGAAGGTCCAGACGCTCAACGAGAGAGTGAGTCGTCCAGGGGCGCCTGTTGTGATAGTAGTGATCACTTATAAAACACATGATCAGAAGGGCGAGGCGTTCCTTCAGCCTGTTGTTCAGCTTCAGTGATTCCTTCCTCACGGAAAGATATCGCGGGAACTGGTGATAAAAAGATATCTGCGCGCCGACAAGAATGATAAACCAGTTGACATACAGCCATATCATAAACATTAAAAGGATGGCAAATCCCGAGTAAATAGCCGCGTATTTTGTAGAAATCACAACAAAAGAGGCAAATGCCCAGCCCGCGG
>JAJRVB010000171.1 GCA_024277515.1 Nitrospirota bacterium
ATGCCGCCTGTGATCGTGCCGTTTGCGGTAAGTGTCCTGATCTTTTTTGTGGTTGCAGTCGAGATCAGCCTCTTCTTTTTGTCCTTTATCCCCTCTGTATCTGTGAGGAGGATGAGTTTCTCGGCCCGAAGCGAAGATGCGATCTCTCCTGCAACATAGTCGGCATTGATGTTGAGTGTCCTGCTTTTCCGGCCCGCGCTGATCGGCGCTATAACAGGAATGAATCCGCTTTCCTCCATTGTGTTCAGGATTTTGGGATTGACACTGTCTACTTCTCCGACAAGGCCGAGATCGATTATTTCAGGCGCACCCGTCTCGGGGGACACCTTGCTGATCGTCTTTTTTCTGGCCTTTATGAGGTTGCCGTCTTTGCCGCTTAATCCGATCGCCATCCCGCCATGGCCGTTGATCAGGGCGACTATCTGTTTATTGATGAGACCTCCCAGCACCATTTCAACAATGTCCACTGTCTCTTCATCCGTGACCCTCTGCCCCTGCACAAAGATCGGTTTTTTCCCCATCCTCTCCATAATACTGTTTATCTTGGGGCCGCCCCCGTGTACGATGACAGGCTTTATCCCGATGAAGTTCAGAAGTACCACATCCTGTGCAAATGCGTCCTTAAGTTTTTCATCAACCATGGCTGCGCCGCCGTACTTTATGACAAAGGTCTTTCCGGAGAACTTTCTGATATACGGCAGGGATTCAATAAGGATGTTTGCTTTTTCAATTATCTTTTTCATGTTATTGCTCTATACGCTGCATTTTCATTATACATTATTGATCATAATTCAATACGGTTCCCGTGTCCCGTTTCCCCGTCAATTCATCAATCTTTGCCCCGATATCATCAGCCTGCATAATAGTCGTGCCGACGAGGACGGCGTCCGCCCTGCCGGCCTCTATCGCCTCGACATCCGACCGGGTGTATATACCGCTTTCGCTCACCGTTATCCTGTCATCAGGTATGTCTTTCAGGAGATTAAGGGATATGTCAAGACTTATGTTCAATGTATTAAGGTCCCTGTTGTTGATGCCGATGACAGGTGCATTACAGTAGAGGACCCTGTCCAGTTCCTTCCAGTTGTGCACTTCCATCAGGCAATCAAGGGACAGTTCTTTTGCAAGCTCGAACAGGTCGCTCATCTGTGATCTCTCAAGGGTAGCTGCAATAAGCAGTATCGCGTCAGCGCAGTTGGCCCTGGATTCATACACCTGGTACTCATTAAAAATAAAATCTTTTCTCAGAAGCGGTTTGCCGGTCCTTTCCCTCGCTTTTTTAAGGTAGGAGAGGTCTCCGCTGAAGAAATGCTTTTCCGTGAGTACGGACAGGGCAGCCACATCCTTCCGGTCATAGATGGAAACAATCTGCGAGAGGTTGAAATTTTCCCGTATCAGACCTTTTGAGGGAGACGCTTTTTTGAGTTCGGCAATCAGCCTGACCGGTCCCTTTTCATCCCTTTTAATGGCGGCGCCAAAGGGTTTTACAGCGGCCATGTCCCGTATCTCCGCCTTTAAATCGGACAGGGGGATGTCGGACTTTGTTTTTTGCAGCTCTTCTTTCTTGCGTGCCAATATTTCCTGGAGAATACTCATTGAAAGATTTTATAGGGTGAAAGGCTAATTTATCAAGCGGGTGTTTTTATTTGCCTTCCTGCTATATTTCTTTCAGAAGAAGTTTATCTGAGCAAATTGACATTTGAGATGTCCGCATCTAAACTAAAAAAGCGATGATGATGGAATGTATAAAAGAGGGCTTTGTCCTTGCAAATAAAAACTTGCAGCTAGTATTTGTCCGTATTGCCGTATCAATTATAAATCTCCTGAGTTTTTTTGTGTTTCTCGGGCTGCCTCTCCTTATAGCGATACTCTCTCTCGGTTTTGATCTGGCCCAGGCAAAGGAGATGATGCCTTTTTTCATGGAGAACCCGGCGGAAATGGTGACGAAATACCTTGGATTGATATTTTTCGCGGGCAGTGCCCTGATATTTTATATCATATTTACATCTGTCCTCTTTCTGTATGCATTGGGCGGTACTTTGGGGGTAATAAAGTCGTCGGCCGTCAATATGCGGTTCAGATTCAGTCTCTCGTCTTTTTTCATGGAAGCAAGAAAGAACTTTTCAGGGCTGATGTGGCTCATTACTCTTGTATTCCTCGCAGCAATTGTTCTCTTTGCCGTGTTTATGATATCCGGTGCTATCGTTGCCGTAACTGTTCAGGCCGTGACAGAGTCGGGAAGTACCATGGAAATGTTTTTCAGTTCATTTGCCCTGATGACAGTGGTCGTCTTCAGCATCATTATCGCCTTTGCCGGACTTGCGTTCGGCGTGTATTCAGTAGTGATTCTGATTGCCGACCGGAAAAGGGTGATGGATACCATGCGCAGTACATATCAATTCCTGAAGCAGAAGCCCGCGGCCCTGTTATACTATGTCATATTGGTTGCCGGATTTCTTCTTGTGAACATGGTTTTTTACGGCATCCAGATTTCCCTGAGCATAATGCCCTTTGTTGCTCCGCTCGTATATATCATAAATGCATTCTTTCAGAGTTACCTGGCGATTGTCCTCTGGAGTTCCCTGATGGTCTATTACCTGAAGGCTACCGGTAATCCGGTTTACTCTTCAACGTATGAGATATGATGCATAGGGGACGATATAAGGACTGAAGTCAATAATCAGCGTGAATAGTTCCACTCCGGGTTTGAATACCTGGTGCGTTCGAGCTCTGCTGCGCGGTCCTGTTCATACCTGGACGGTTTGTCATTTATAAGTTTTATCTTGAGGGATTTTCCGAATGCCTCTTTTAATGTGCTGCATAGAGTGTTGAAGGATATGTCTGGGGCGTAATCATTAATTGCCCCGATGTCACTGAAACTGTCTTCATCATGCTGCCCAAGGACATTGGCAAGTTCACGCCGGCTGAAGCGGAGCAGAATCGAGCCATGCTGGAGAAACCCGTCTTTATATCTCTTCTGTGCGCTCCCTATGACTTTTTTGCCCTCCACCGTTATTTCACCAAATGACACCGCCCTGAAACATGCGGGATTGTTATGTGCCGATGCCCTCTTTTTTATGTATGACGCCTTTGCCGTAACACCGGAAATCCTGAGTCCGAGTAAAAGGGCATCGCTGATGAGGGTGTAATTTTCGATCAGGCTGCCACTGAAAAGGGTGTCATCCGAGCGGGCGGAGAAACTGTAGGTCAATTCCGCGTCATGAAGAACTGCCCTGCCGCCTGTCTGTCTCCTTACAACAGGATATCCTTTTTCATCACAATAGTTTTTGTCAATATCTGAAACTGCCTGGAAGCGGCCAAGGCTGAGGGAAGGGCGGTCCCAGCCGTATAACCTGAGCGTAGGCGGGGAGAGCCGCCTCCTGACCGCCTCTGAAACCGCCTCATCAAGGGCCATGTTAAAATAGGCATGCTGAGGCCCCTGTTTAATTAAACGCATAAATTTCATAAACGCAGGGATCAGGGATCAGGAGTGGGGGGTCAGCAAGATCTGACAGCTGGTCCCCGGCGCCTGACCCCTGTCTTTAATCTTTTTTAAGTATTATCTTATGGCTGATGAGTGATATTTCTTTAATTGAGCCATCAAAGTGCTTTTGTTCTCCGAAGAGATTTTTCATGTAGATTTTGCCTTCTTCAGGTCTCAGGATATCCACGTTTTCGAGAAAGAGCTCCTCGCTCCCGTCTTTTTCAATGTATACGTTTGTTTCACACATATCAATTATCTCCTTAGTTTCCCCCTTTGGAAAAGGGGGATTAAGGGGGATTTTACGAATAATTTCTTTAAAAAATCTCCCCTAACCCCTCTTTGCCAAAGAGGGGAATATAGACTGTATGATCATTAATAAAGTTATTCTTTTGATGCCCCGCCTTGTAGGCGGGGAGCTTCACTTTCTTTTCATGTCTCTATTTGACCCCCACAGGGAATTTTGATGTATGGAGCTTTCGGGAGAGAAGAAAGGTAAGGTGTCTGTCGAGCAGGGCGGACAGTTCCCTGATCGTCTCAGTGGCCGGTTTCAGCCGGTTTGAAATATGTATGGGCCACTCAATGCTGTGCATGTAAAAATGGATGGCCCTGTTGCTGAGACGCATAAAGGGTTTTCCCGCGCTCCCGGGTCCGGTCACGCATCTGCTGCAGAGCGTTGTGCCTGAATCAGGATAAAAATCCAGGCTCTCCTTTCCGCACCTTCCGCATCCCTTCAGCCTCGGGGCATACCCTATTGTGGCAAGGAGGCGGATCCGGGTGATGAGGTGCAGGGCCTCTTTTGACCCTTCTTCCCCGGTCTGGACCGTATGCAGGATATTCAGCAGAAAGGTAAAGAGCCTGCTGTTCGGGATGCCTGCCGGCAAAAGGGCAATAAGCATTTCTATCAGCATGGATACATGCACAATATCATGGTAGTTTTCCCTTATACGGTGGAACGGCTCGATAATATCGGACTGGGTTATTCTGGGCAGTGACTGTTCTTTTCCCCATAGCGAGAGTCTGGCATGGGTAAGGGGCTCAAGGCTGCTGCCGAATCTGCTCTTTGTCTTCCGGGGACTTTTCGCAAATGCGTTCAGGATCCCCTTGTCGGATGTCAGGTAGGTAACTATAAGGTCGGCGTCGCCGTATTTCCGGGAGTTAAGGACTATTCCTTCCGTTCGTGTCAGCATTCAGCACTCATTACCGGCAATGAAAAAAGAGAAAGGCCCAGGCCTGAAGACCTGGACCCATATTCATAAACGGTTTAATTATCATTGCTACATGATATTCCCGAAGTCTTCAGGCTTCAGCTTTTTCAGCCAGTCTTCGAGTTCGTCATTGTTCTTGTGCTCAATGACCTGCTCATCTACAAAAATGGGGGCATTTATTCTTATCGCTACAGCGATCGCATCGCTCGGCCTTGAATCAATAGGCACTTCCGTCCCGTCCCCCTTGTCTATATATATGCCCGCGTAATAGGTATTGTCGACGATTTCGGTTATCACTACCTTTGTGACTTTCATATTGACGCCTGTAACCACATTTTTAATGAGATCGTGTGTCAGCGGGCGGGGGGTAACAATTTTGCCCAGGGCAAGGGCAATGGAATCTGCCTCAGGCTTGCCTATCCATATCGGCAGCGTGTTGTTGCCGTCGATTTCCTTCAGGAGGAGTATGTACATGTTGCTGCGCGGGTCAAAGAGCAGCCCTTCGATTTTCATCTGTTTTACCAATTAAAAACTCCTTAATAACGTCAGATTATAATTAGATATCATACCTTATTAAGGAAAGTTTTTCTATAAACGCAGGATGAAAACAGGGCAGGCATCGTTATGCATACGCGCTTAACCCGAAAAATGTAATGAGAAAAAAAGCAGGTGACCCCGGACTTTCTTATTTCAGCTCTGCAAGGGCCCCTTCAATCCTGTCAAGGCCTTTTTTGATATTCTCCATGGATGTGGCATAAGACAGCCTGATATACCTGTCATTGCCAAAGGCTGACCCCGGGACGAGTGCTACCTTTGCATGTTCAAGAAAATACGCAGAGATCTCAAGAGAGTTGGTTATCGGGTTGTTGTTGAACTTTTTGTTAAAGTGTGCGGAGACATCCGGGAACGCATAGAAGGCCCCGACCGGTGTCTTGCATGAAACGCCCTCCATGGCATTCAGGCGTTCAACCATGTATCTTCTCCTTTTATCAAATTCAGAAAGCATCACCTGTATGAAATCCTGCGGTCCGGTCAGCGCCTCGACCGCTGCCTTCTGTGATATTGATGCGGCATTGGATGTTGACTGGCTCTGAATATTTGTCATTGCCTTGGTGATGTCGGCAGGGCCGGCGGTAAACCCGATCCTCCATCCTGTCATGGAGTGCGACTTGGAGAGACCGTTTACCACAATGGTCCTCTGTCTTATCTCCTCTCCCAGAGAGGCTATGCTTGTGTGCCTGTAGTCTTCATAGACGAGTTTTTCGTATATCTCGTCAGAGATAATGTAAAAATCATGCTCAATGGCGAGTTCCGCGATTTTACCCAGGGTACCGGTGTCATATGCAAGGCCGGTGGGATTGGAGGGGCTGTTCAGAATCAATGCCTTTGTCCTGTCTGAAATTTTCTCGCGAAGTCTGTCAGGCTCGAGCATAAAAGAGTTTTCCTCGTCTGTATCAACTATGACGGGTGCGGCATCATTCAGCAAGACCTGATCAGGGTAGGTTACCCAGTAAGGCGCCGGGATAATTACCTCGTCTCCGGGACCGAAGAGGGCCTCTGCAATATTGTACAGACTGTGCTTTGCTCCGCATGAGACGAGGATATTCCCTTTCTCATAATTGAGGTTGTTATCGTCCCTGAATTTATCTATGATTGCCGACTTTAATTCATCAATACCGCCTGCTGCCGTATACTTTGTAAATCCGTCCCTGATGGCCCTGATGGCAGCTTCCTTGATGTTGTCGGGTGTATCAAAATCGGGTTCCCCGACGCCGAAATTGGTAATGTCCTCTCCGGCCTCTTTCAGTGCCTTGGCCTTTGCGTTCATAGCAAGGGTGGGAGATGGCTTGAGTGATCTGGTTCTTTCTGCTAGTCTCATGGGATTACCTCGTTTTTTTGACGTTTTTATAGTTTATAAGTGGTTTGCATGTTTTCATGCTCTTTAGGATTTCCTGCCGGGTTGCAACAGCGGTCCCTACTTTGGCCACCACAACCCCTGCGGCATGGTTTGCGATAATCGCCGCGTCTTTTAATTTAGCGCCCGCAGACCGGCAGAGCGTGAGGGTCGAAATCACCGTATCTCCCGCCCCGCTCACATCATAAACTTCCCTTGCGCATGTCGGTATGTGTGTTACACTGCCGTTTTTTTCGAAAAGTGTCATCCCTTCATTTCCCCGGGTTATTATCACTGCATTGCACCTCAGTTTTTTCATTAATGTCCTGCCTGCCGCGGTCAATGTTTTTTCATCGATTATATCAATGCCTGAACCGAAAGACGCTTCATTCATATTGGGTGTGATCAGGCTTGTACCCCTGTAGTAATCAAAGTGTCCGATTTTCGGGTCCACCGCAATAAATACTTTTGATGCTGTGAGGTCGATCAGCTTTTTTATCAGTTTTTTTGTTATGAGTCCCTTGCAGTAATCGGAAACAATGATCCCCCTGATCCGGGGCAGGCATGACCGGACATACTCAAGTATCAGCGACAGGGTAGGTGTGCTGATGTCTGTTTTAACTTCCCTGTCAAAACGGACCACCTGCTGGCTGTGCGCGATGACCCTGGTCTTGACTGTTGTGGGCCGTTTTCCGTCAATAATGATACCGTCTGTGTTAAAGCCTTTTTCCGAAAGCTTGTTAATTAAAATCTTTCCCGTATCATCCCTGCCGATCGTCCCGGCAATAAAGACCTTGCCGCCGAGCGACAGTATATTGTGTGCTACATTGGCTGCGCCGCCAAGCAGCAGGTTTTCTTCTGTCACCTCAACCACAGGGACAGGGGCTTCAGGAGAAATTCTCCTTACTTTCCCCCATATATACTGATCAACCATCAGGTCGCCAATGACCAGTATCCCGGTCCTGCTGATTTTTTTAAAAATATCGTTCATAGTGATCACGGTTTGTCCCAATAAATTTAGCATGTACGGTTTGAATTTGGCAACCATACACGCATATCTATTTAATAAGGATAATGCAATAAAAAAATGCAGGTATTTTGAAATTCACGTGCATGGTTCGAGATTGTGAATAGTTTTTGCTTTATGACATAATATCCGGATGGAGAATAAATTTAAAATCACAATATTAGCGCTTATGATGTTTCTGCTGACATCCTGCGCAGGCACTGCATACAGGGCGGCATTGACGGACAACAGGGAGGAGGCATATTTACATTATATCCTGGCTGTTGAAGCCCAGCAGGAGTACGACTGGGAAGGTGCGCTTAATCATCTCAGGGATGCCCTGAAGGAAGACCCCGGGTCTGCATACCTCAAGATAGAAATGAGTCAGGTATATCTGAAGCTGGACAGGGTGGACGACGCGATCAGTACCGCTGAGGAAGTAGTTGCTGGAATTCCCGATTACGAACCAGCGCTCTCTTTGCTTGCACGGCTGTATGCGGGCAGGAAAAACTTTTCAAAAGCCATTGATATGTATACAAAGTTAATAGAATATGATCCGCTGAAGGTCGAGGCATATATCCATCTGGCGTACATGCATACACTGAATAATGAACGCGATATGGCGGTGCTTGTATTAAAGGACGCGATTAAACTTGAGCCGTATAACGCGATGACGAGATATTATCTGGGAAGAATTTATTTTGATGCAGGGAAATATGATGATGCAATACAGGAACTTCAAAAAGCGCTCGACATAAACAAGGCCTTTGTGGACGCTTACTATCTGCTGGGGGCTGCACATGAGGCCATGGATCGTATTGATGGCGCGATACTGAATTATGAGGAATTTGTGAAATTAAACGCGCATGACATTGAGGTGAGAAAACGGCTTATCAAACTCTATTTCAAGCAGGGGAGTATTGATAAGGTAATCAGCCAGCTTTCAGAAATATCGCGGGCAGATCCTGATAACCTCAAGGTCCTGGGTATGCTTGTGAACATGTATGTTGACAGCAAACAGTTTGATAAGGCTGAAGCCGAACTCAGGAAGGTCATTGCAGCCGAACCCGGGAATGCAAGCGCCGTATATCTGCTCGGCAGGATACTTGCCGTTATGAAGCGCTATGATGAGGCCATAGAGCAGTTTGAGAGGCTCGTTGAGCTCCAGCCTGAGAATCCTGAAGTATTTCTTTATTTTGGCCAGCTGTATATTCAGAAGCAGGACTACGCGAACGCGGAGGTAAAATTCAAACAGGGTCTTTTGCTGGCGCCGGACAGTGATGAACTGAATTTCAGTATTGCCGTTGTATATGAAAAAGCGAAAAAGATCGATAAAATGTTCAGCTATCTGAATAAAACCATAGAACTGAATCCTGAACATGTGGACGCCCTTAATTACCTCGGATATTCTTATGCTGACAGGGGAATAAACCTCGATGAGGCCCTTGAGCTTATCAGAAAGGCGGTCCGCCTCGAACCTGAGCGGGGTTATATACGTGACAGCCTTGGCTGGGTATATTACAAGAAAGGCATGTATCAGGAGGCCCTCAAGCAGATAAAAAAGGCTGTCGAACTGGAAAAAGGCGACCCGTTAATCCTGGAGCATCTCGGAGATGTGTATGTAAAACTGCAGGATACGGACGCCGCTATTCAGGCGTGGGAGAAATCTCTCGAGTACCATGAAAAAGAAGACGGCCTGAAGGAACGAATTGAAAAAAAGATAGAAGACCTGAAAAAACAGCAGTCACTAGACAGCAGTAAGTAGACAGGGGAGAGACGACTGAATCTTTATCCCTGTCTACTGTCTACTTGATACTTTCTGTTCCAATGCTTACACTTAAGGCCCCCGCAAAAATCAACTGGTTTTTACATGTCTGTGGCAAACGCAGTGACGGCTACCATGAGATCCAGAGCCTGATTCAGAAAATAAGCCTTTATGACGTATTGACGCTTGTCTTGTCTGATAATGTGTCAGTTAAAACCAATACCGAGATTCCCGTGGAGCAGAACCTGGTTTACAGGGCTGCCATGCTCATGAAGAGCAGGTTCAGGATTACGCAGGGGGCGGAGATAGACCTGCAGAAGCATATTCCCATGGGAGCAGGTCTTGGGGGAGGAAGCAGTGACGCGGCCTCGGCCCTTCTCGGATTAAATGAGTTGTGGGGCGCGGAGTTGTCAAAAGAGGATCTCATGCAGCTTGCTGAAGAGCTTGGTTCTGATGTGCCTTTTTTCCTGTCCGGCCCTCTCTCTTTTGTCCATGGAAGGGGAGAGAAACTGGAGCCGTGCAGGGCGGTTAAAAGGGCATGTCTTCTTCTTGTAAAGCCTTCATTTGATGTTTCAACTGCATGGGTGTATAAAAACTTTGCATTATTGACAAAAAAAGCGGAAAAAGTTAATAATATTAAGCTTTTTATCCGTAATATTGAAAGAGCGGAACTCAATAACATGTCCGGTGACGTCTCAAATGATCTGGAATCAGTGACCATCACTCAATTTCCTGTTATTGCCGGGATAAAGGAAACCCTTCATGCGCAGGGTGCCCTGTTTTCTTTGATGAGTGGAAGTGGTTCAACGGTTTTTGGTGTATTTGACTCGCTCAAAAGGGCTGAAGATGCTGCAAAGGAATTCAGGGGATACTGGACTGCAGCAGTCGAGACGATAGTGGATCAAAATTGACAGTACGAGAACTGAATACAGTTAGTTTTGAATCTTGAATTTTGAATCTTGAATTTATTTTTTTGGGGCGTCGACAAGTGGTAAGTCACATGGTTTTGGTCCATGCATTCGGGGGTTCGAATCCTCCCGCCCCAGCCACTGAACTTTGTCATGCAGAATTAAGAATTCAAAATATAGAATTGAATAACTATTATTATAATTGGTGACCTTAATTTTTAACTTCTAACTTCTAACTTTTCGCTTTTAACTTTTCGTACAGGGGGTAAGATGCCAGAAGGTATTAAGTTATTCACAGGAAATTCAAACAGGGCATTGGCTAAGGAGATCGCGGATTTTTTAAAAATTCGGGTAGGCGACGCCACTGTCTCCAATTTCAGTTACGGCGAGATAATGGTACAGATCAATGAAAACGTCCGGGGTTCGGATGTCTTTGTTCTCCAGTCTACAGGTATGCCCGTAAATAACAACATTATGGAACTGCTCTTGATGCTTGATGCCCTGAAACGTGCCTCAGCCGCCAGGATAACTGCGGTCATACCATATTACGGATATGCCAGGCAGGACAGGAAGGCGGCCCCGAGGGTCCCTATATCAGCGAGGCTGATGGCTGATCTGCTTGAGGCGGTCGGTATAAACAGGATGCTCACGATTGATTTACACGCAGGCCAGATTCAGGGGTTTTTTAATATACCTGTGGACCACCTGTATGCGTCTCCCGTTCTTGTGGATTACGCGAGGAAGGCATATGTTAATGATCTTGTCATAGTCTCTCCTGACGCTGGAGGCGTGGAGCGGGCAAGGGCGTTTGCAAAGAGACTGAACGCCTCCCTCGCAATTATTGACAAGAGGCGTGAAAAGGCAAATGTCTCTCAGGTAAT
>JAJRVB010000010.1 GCA_024277515.1 Nitrospirota bacterium
ATCAGTATGGCGGTCTTGCCCTGAATAATTTTCATGTAATCATCTTCAGACATATCAGGGTTTCCGGTCTTGCTCAGCTGGACCAGTTCACCCTCACTCATCTTTGCGGTTGCGGTGCAGAGCGCATCCATGATCGTACGGTATTCCAGGAGGTTTGCGAGCCTCAACGCGTTTGCATAGAGAAAGTCACCGACAAGGACAACCACCTGGTTGCCCCACAGGGAATGGGCGGACGGCTTTCCCCTCCTGAGATCGGCCCCGTCCACCACATCATCATGAATCAGGGACGCGGAGTGTATAAATTCGACGCTGCTCGCAAAGGTACTGACCTCGTCCCCCCGGACACCGAACATCCTGCAACAGAGAATGGCGAGCAGGGGACGGACGCGTTTGCCGCCCGCAGAGAATATATGCTGACCGACAACGGAAATCGCGGGCGCGACCGTGCTGAGCACTTCTGACATTTTATCCTCAGCAGCCTTGAGATCGTCCCTGTAATAGTCCCAAATTTCTTTTATGGTCATGGTTTCCATTTCAGCATCTCCATCATTCCGCCTTCAGCATAATGGCTTCAAGGTCAACTCCCGGCTCATTCAGCCTGTGCAGGTCCTCCGGCCTGAATACGCCTTTTTCCGTAATAATGCCGGTCACGTATCTGGCAGGGGTCACATCAAAGGCAATGTTTCTTACCTTTACGCCTTCGGGCGCGATATGACACCCGAACACATGAGTCACTTCTTCAGGGCCCCTCTCTTCAATGGGAATAAGGTCCCCGGTCGGGATCGAGAAGTCGATGCTGCTCAGGGGTGCGGCAACATAAAAAGGGACCCCGTTTTCCCTGCACAATACGGCAAGCGGATATGTCCCTATCTTGTTCGCCACATCGCCGTTTGCGACTGTCAGGTCCGTCACGACTATGGCAAGATTGATTTCACCATTATACAGTATCGCACCGGCGGTATTGTCGGTAATCAGTGTAACAGGGATGTTGTCCTGCATAAGCTCCCATGAAGTCAACCGGCACCCCTGGAGCACCGGCCTCGTCTCGTCAGCATACACCTGTATCTTTTTGCCCTGCTCGACCGCCGCCCTTATCGGGCCGGTAGCGGTCCCGTACCCGCCGGTTGCAAGGGAGCCCGCATTGCAGTGCGTGATAATCGTATCGCCGTCTTTTATGAACTGTGAGCCCCATTTGCCTATGGTTTTGTTAATTTCGATGTCCTGTTCAAGTACCCTCAGAGACTCCTCGATCAGGAATGTCTTCAATTCATCAATTGGTCTGTCTTTTCTCTCATCCAGGAGTTTCCTTGTCCTGTCTACCGCCCATTGTATATTTACCGCCGTCGGCCTGGTGGCAAGAAGCGTCCTGAAGACAGGTTCCAGCCCGTTCATGAATTCGTCAAAGCTGTCCGCCCTGACTTCCCTGGCGCCTATGGCTATCCCCATTGAAGCGGCAATCCCGATTGCCGGGGCCCCTCTTATCCAGAGGTCTTTTATCCCCCTGGCTACCATCTGATAATCCTTGCAGTCTACGTACACTACCTCCCGCGGCAGTCTGGTCTGATCAAGCATTTTGACCACCCCGTCAACCAGTTCAATTGTCTTAACCATCTTCTCTCCTTAGATATTGATATCGGGCGCCAGCGTCATGAACAGCAGAGTTGCCGTCAGCACTATCAACGTGACAACAGTAGCCCAGGATATATAATTATGCCTTTTTGAGTTAATAAAGTCTCCCATAATTTTTTTATTATTGATGAGCAATATCGCAAACACAAGTACAAAGGGCAGCAAAATCCCGTTCAGCACGGAAGAAAGCACCATGAGCATGACCAGGGGCGCGTCAGGAATCAGCACCAGGAGCGCGGAAATGGTGATTAATGCGGTATATATCCACATGAACTGGGGCGCCTCACTGAATGTCTTGTTAATGCCCGCCTCCCAGCCCATCGCCTCGCATATATAATATGCCGTTGCCAGCGGCACGATAATCGCACCGAGGATAGATGCATTGGCCAGACTCACCGCAAAAAATACTGACGCATATTTGCCTGCAAACGGTTCCAGGGCAAGCGCGGCCTCATGGGCCTCGTTAATCCGTATGCCGTTCGGAAACAGCGTAGTAGCGCATGTGACGATGATAAAAAATGCGACAATATTCGTTATGAAACATCCGATCGTTACATCAAGCTTTGAATATTTGTAATCCTCTTTTTTTATACCTTTCTCAGCTATGGAAGACTGCAGATAGAACTGCATCCAGGGCGTGATCGTCGTGCCTATTATCGCTATGCTCAGAAAAATAAACTCGGGCTCCATTTTCACTTCAGGAATGATCATGCTTTCGAGCACTTTTTCCCATTGAGGCCGTGCCATTATGCCGGAAATAATATAGCCGAAATAGAGCAGACAGGCCCCCAGCAGGACCCTCTCCACGATCCGGTAACTGCCCTTTGTCACCAGTATCCAGATAAGAAACGCCCCGAGCGGCACCATAATATATTTGCTCAGGTTAAACATTTCCATGCTTGCGGCCCAGCCCGCAAATTCCGCCACGGTAGTGCCGAAATTAGCGATGAGCAGTATGATCATCATGAAAAAGGTCGCCTTGACCCCGTAGTTTTCTCGGATGAGGTCAGAAAGCCCCTTCCCTGTAATCACTCCCATGCGCGCGGCCATCTCCTGTATGACGATGAGCGCTATGGTGGTCGGGATTAAAGTCCAGAGAAGCATATTCCCGTAACGCGCTCCCACAACGGAATATGTAGTAATACCCGAGGCATCATTATCAATCGAGGCCGTAATGATCCCCGGCCCGATAATAGCCAGAAAGAGAAGGGTGCGCTTCCAGATAACAAAAAGCCTGCGGCGCCTCATACGCTCCTCCTCTTTCTCCTGGATGAAGGGGGCAGGAGGATTTCCACCACATCATCTATGGTCACTATACCGAGAAGGTCTCCATCATCATCAATAACCGGAATGGCGAGGAGATTATATTTTGATATGGTTTCAGCCACGACCTGCTGGTTCGTATCCGGAGACACGGTCTTCAGCTTTGTTTCCATAATTTCGGTCAGCCGCACCTGGGGAGAG
>JAJRVB010000172.1 GCA_024277515.1 Nitrospirota bacterium
TATGAAATATACGATTGTGAGCAGAAGCAGGGCCGGTAACACAACTCCCATAAAGACATTTCCGATATAGGCCCCCATGAATGTTTCCTTTGTAAAGCCGAGCATCTCTGCGAATGATGTGATAGGCTGGTCCCAGACATAGCCTGCCAGATACTGATCAATCCAGCCGTCTCCGACATTAATGCGTTCCGGAAGCCCTTTTTCCATGGCTGATGCATGCCATGAAGCCGGCACAAGCTTGTTCAGCCATCCCCCGATATCTACAAACGAAGCCTGTGTAACGCTTATTGAGAGGATTACGAGAAGGGCGGTCCCGTTCCCCTCTCCGGTCTTGTAAAGTGAACCCGAAGCACAGCCTCCTGCGAAGACCATCCCGACACCGAATATGAATCCCGCTATTACTGAGTGGATACTGACCGGGGAGGAATGGAACGTACTGATGCCTGTTGCGGTAACAAAGGCTGATACCAGGGCGAAAAGTATGACGGATATCATTATGCCGACGACCATCCTCGGTACTCCTACTGCAAACAGGTCCCTGAACGCGGAGGCAAAGCAGAACCTGCCGTACTGCAGACACATGCCGTAGATAAACCCGAACCAGAGGTAAGCGGACAAATAGATATAATATTCGTTATAGGCATATGTAACTGTGCTTATCAGGGCAAAAAAGCCAACTATGGCGAGGGCCCATCGCTGATGCTTGGTTACGCGTTCATTCACTTGATAACTCCCTCCTGACAATTGATTTGAATATTTTTTCAGGCAGACTGTAATTTTAATAACAGCAAACCTTGTGCCAACACTCAACGTCTTGAAAGTACAGGTATTTGATTATTGCGGGTTTGTCTGATTGTCCCGAATGGGACAGAAGAATTTTATATCAGGCCCTTTTAGAACAAACAATTTGCTGTTTTCTTTCAGAGGATGCTAACCGGTTATTAATTTAAACAAATATGCGCGGAAATTAGTATAATTTGTGATGTCCATATTGTTATGCAGCATGACGGCCCAGGTTTGTCCTGCAGAGGCTGCATGTATTTCAGCCCATGAACATTAAGGAAAATATAGCAAGGCTCCAGGACTTCTATATCCTTTCCGTAAAGGCCACGCTTGGTGTCTTCCAAAGGCCGTTTTACTTCAGGGAGACGATTGAACAGATGGACTACATGGGCACAGGCTCACTCTTTGTCGTGCTGCTCGTTTCCCTGTTTATCGGTATGGCTCTTTCCCTCCAGATTTCTGCGGAACTTGCCGCTATGGGACTCAAGATGTATGCGGGAAAGATCGTGGGGGTGGCCATTATCAGGGAGATAGGACCGGTCGCCATCGCCCTCGTATTTGCGGGGAGGGCGGGTTCCGGCATGGCATCGGAACTCGGCTCCATGATGCTCGGGCACCAGGTTGATATCCTGAGGGTGCATGGGGTCAGTCCCATAAAGAAACTGGTCACTCCCAGGATCATCAGCGCCGTGCTCATGCTCCCGATACTGACCGTTATAGGCGATGCGGCTTCCCTGTTGGGCGGATACTACATATCGGTCTTTGTCAGCCACCAGAGCGGCTCTTTTTACTGGAGCCAGATCAAGGATATTATGAATTTTGACAACATATTTTCAGGTATTTCAAAACCTTTTATTTTTGGATATATTATAGCCTCCGTAAGCTGTTATATGGGGCTGTCGACCAGGGGGGGAGCGCGGGGTCTCAGGCGGGCGACCACTACGGCGGTCGTTGTTTCGATGATACTGATTATTATATCTGACTTTATGCTGACACGAGGTCTGCTGTATGTACTGGGAATGCGTATATAAATCTGAAAATAGCTATAAGCTGAGTTACAGGTGTCATCCGGACATGGAGATGTAAAGCTCAAAGACCAAAGATCAAAATTAAGGAGAATTATTTATATGATAAAAACCTTCCATAATTTTGATTTTTCATTTTTAATATTTAAAATATTATTGCCTGTGGCTAAATGCTTTTTATAGGATAAACCGGTCGGAGTTTGAGATGATTGAATTTCAGGACGTTACACTTGCCTACAACAGTAATATCGTAATGAACAAAATCAGTTTCAGCGCACGGTTCCATGAGAAGATTGCGGTCCTCGGCGGGAGCGGAGAGGGGAAGACAACGCTCCTGAGACTCATTCTCGGTCTTGTACGTCCTGATTCCGGAACAATCCTGATCGATGGAGAGGACATTACACGGATGTCGGAATCTGAATTACGGGAAGTCCGTATGAAGTTCAGCATCGTCTTTCAGGAAGGGGCCCTTTTTGATTCTCTGAATGTGCGGGAAAATGTAGCGTTCTGTCTGAGGGAATATTCAAACTACTCTGAAGAGGAAATTGATAAATATGTGAGGGAGCTTCTGAATAAGCTGGGCATTGAGGAGGCCATAGACCTTATGCCTGAAGAGTTGAGCGGCGGCATGCAGCGGAGGGTGGCCATTGCGCGTTCACTCGCGGGATGCAGTCCGAAGATGGTCCTTTATGATGAAGCGACTACCGGGCTTGATCCTTTGACCGCCGACAATATATGCAGTGTGATCAGAGAACTCTCTTCAGGAGACCCGCCCGAAAGGACCGGTTTTATCATCGTGACACACAAGGTCACGGATGCCGTCAAGGTGGCTGAAAGGTTTATATATATAAAAAACGGGGAAATTACCTTTGACGGAAACCTGCCGGCGCTCAGGGACACCGGTGATGCGGAGCTGAGAAGATTTACTGATGAACTTCATATAGCAGAAAAATGCATGTAACAGGGGGAACGAATGTATGATTATGTAAAACAGCATAAATGGGCAAAGCTCAAGGTCGGGCTGGTCATTACGATTGCGCTTTCCATAATATTTTTTGCGGTCATGTTTGCAGGCAACATAGAGAAGATGTTTGATGAGAGGGTGATGATATATGCATTGGTTGATGATGTGAAGGGGCTGAGAGAAGGCGCGCCGGTATGGTTCTCAGGGGTCGAGATAGGGTCGGTCAAGTCCATATCCGTTACCTTGCAGCGGAAGGTGGAAGTGGGAATGATCATTGCATCAGACTCGCTTAAATATCTGAAAAAGGATTCCCTGGCAAACATTATGACACTCGGCCTACTCGGAGATAAATATGTGGAAGTAACGCCCGGTTCAGTTGAAGCCGAAGGCCTGTCGGCCGGGGACTTTATCAGCGGGGACACCCAGATAGAAATTCAGGATGTAGTCCAGACGAGTCAGGCCTCCATCGCGCAAATTTCCAATTTTGTGGGGATGCTTGAGGAGATACTGGTAAAGGTGGACAAGGGCCAAGGCACGATATCAAAGTTTATTCAGGACCCTGCTGTCTACAATAACCTGAAAGAGGCGATAGAAGAACTCACTTTACTCATCAGAAAGATTGAGGGCGGCAAGGGCACGATCAGCAGGCTGATAAATGAAGACAGTCTGTATACCGACCTCTCCGCCTCGGCAGGCGACATCAGGCTTTTTGCGAAGTCCCTTCAGGAGTCGGAGGGGACGCTCGGTAAAGTGGTGCGCGACCCCGAGCTGTATGAACGGTTCCTGAAGGCGTCAAAATCTCTTGATGCCTTTGCGCAGAAGCTTTCCTCTTCAAAAGGCACGGTGCATAAACTGATCGCTGATGAGAGCCTTTATGAAAATATCAATTCTGCATCTGAAAAACTGGACCGTATCCTCGGACGCATTGACAGGGGGGAAGGACTGGCAGGGAGTCTTGTCAAGGATGAAGGGCTTTCGGAAGAACTGAGATCAACACTTAAAGAGCTGAATGCCCTGATCAGGGACATAAAAGATAATCCGAATGACTATTTACAGTTTAGTATTTTCTGAGGGTTGACCCGAAAGAAGCAGATATTGTTCAATCAAATAAGTAACTCGATAA
>JAJRVB010000173.1 GCA_024277515.1 Nitrospirota bacterium
AAAGGCCCGTAAAGACATTCCCGGAAGATATGCCTTTACGGGCTCTGTTATTTATGAAGGAATGAACTTGAATACCCCGTTTTGTAAACGGGGATGAAAAGTCCTCCTTTGAAGTCTCCCCCTTTGGAAAAGGTCGGAATCGACTCGAACCGAGGGGATTAAGGGGGATTTTGAAATAATATATTCATTAATAAAATCTCCCCTGACCCGTCCCGAATCGGGTCTCATCGATGGGTCGACTCGACTTTGCCAAAGAGGGGAATACAGACTGCATGATCATTAATAAAGTTATTCTTTTGATGCCCCGCCTTGTAGGCGGGGAGTTTCATTAATCAGACCGGTGTTCCGGTATTTTTACCGTCAACACAGGGCAGGGTGCCCTCCTGACCACACGCTCGGCTGTGTTGCCGAAGATGAGCCTCTGGAGTCCGACTCTTCCATAGGTCCCCATAACAATCATATCGACTTTTTCATCCCTGGCGAACTTGAGAATTTCTTCATAGGGAATGCCCTGTATGACCTTTTTTTCTACATTCGGGAGCCCCCTTATTTCTTCAATATACCCTTTGTCTATTTCACTCGCTGCCCAGTCATGGAGTTCCCGGGATACCTCGTCTGTAGATATGTGCGGGACATGTACGCCTGTTGCCTGTGAAATATCATATATGACATGGACAATAGATAGTTGTGCATTGTAATGCCTGGTTAAATCAATTGCATAAGGCAGCGCATACGCGGCGCCCTCGGAAAAGTCCGTTGGAAACATGATGTGTTCAACTTTCATAAAATAGCCTCCTTTTTTATAGTCTCTTCTATTGAGACAGGTTCTGTTAATGGTTTTTCTAATTATTCATTTCATAAATAAAACGTAACCCCTCGAGCGTTAGCAGCGGATTGATATAATCTATCGCTTTTATATGCTCTTTCACCAGGTGGGCATATCCGCCTGTGGCGAGTACTGTATAATCCATGCCTGTTTCAATTTTTATTTCATCTATAATTTTCTCGGCAGCTCCTGCATGCCCGATTATGATGCCGGTCCGTATATTCTCCTCCGTATTTTTTCCTAACGCGCCTGCAGGCGCCTCTAAATCGATACGCGGCAGTTGTGCGGTGTTCTCGGCAAGGGAACGGGCAGCCAGGCCGATACCCGGCATGATGGCCCCACCGGCATATTCCCCCTTGTCACTGATTACGCAAAAGGTGGTTGCCGTGCCGAAATCCGCGACAATAACATTGCCTTTATAAAGCTTGTGCGCTGCTACCGCGTTTGCTATCCTGTCGGCACCGAGTTCAACAGCATTTTTAATCCTGAATTTCAGGCCTGTATTAATTTCATGACTCACATGGAGAGGAACTATATCAAAGCTGTCATGTACAGCCTGTATCAGGGGTGTAGTCACCTCCGGGACGACCGAGCAGAGGGCGGCCCCGGCAGGTTTTTCTAAATGATGCTTTTGCATATATCCATTGAAAATACAGGAGTATTCTTCAGCCTCCCGGCCCTGGATTACGGTCTTGAGGCGGAGCACATTGCTGATCTCCCCTTCGGAATAAAAAGCTGAGGTTATTGTTGTATTTCCGGCGTCAATGAGTAGAATCATTTTTATTTGTCAGTGCCCTGTATAGAGCAGTTTAAACGAATCCGGGCTTTAATTAAAGCCCCTTTATTACCATGTAAAAGGAATTTATAGGAAGCCGGGATTGAGGGCGGTCTGTTTATCGCCTTATTATCCGAGAGATAAACCGCGGCTTTATAATATAATACATCAGGATGATCGCCCTGTTTTCATCAATGCCGTTTGAATCCAACCTGATTTTATCCTGCATCAAGGGCGCTCGCTCGCGTGAAATTGCCGGGAAGGTTGTCTGTTATGGAAAGCTCGGAAGGAGCGCCGCTGTTTTAGTACATACGGGAATAGGGAAAGTGAATGCCGCCCTTTCTGTGACATTTATTTTTGAAAATTTCCCGGTCTCAAGGGTTATCAACATCGGCGTTGGCGGGGCCTATCCCGGATCAGGCCTCAATATCGGAGATGTTGCCATAGCAACCAGAGAAATAAATGCTGACGAGGGAGTGTTTTCTTCAAAAGGGATAAAGGGGATGAAAGAGATAGGGATTCCTGTAGTCAGGACCGGGGGGGAAAAATATTTTAATGAATATCCGCTGCATTCTCCTCCCCTTCCCCCTGGGGTGCAAAAGAAAAAACGGGATTTCAATATAAGGTCCGGCAGGTTTACAACGGTCTCGGCAGCAACCGGCACGCAGCAGAGGGCAAGACAGCTCGAAAAAGCATTTCGTGCTGTATGTGAGAATATGGAAGGCGCGGCCATTGCCCAGGTCTGCACAATATATAATGTCCCCATGTCAGAGATGCGGGGGATCAGCAATATGACCGGAGTACGCGACAGGAGAAGGTGGAACCTGAAACTTGCCGCGGAAAACTGTCAGGAAGTTGCCTTGGCAGCTATCGGCCTGCCAGGGTAATGATTACATGATTATGAAAAAACTGTTGAAAATTATTCGCATTAGATCCCTCTTCTTTCTTCCGGTCATTGCCGTATTCCTGCTGCTTGCGAATCCTGCCGATGCCCTCGGAAGTGATAATGAACCGGGAGGAAAACATCTGCTCTGGTCTGTTGAGACCGGCAGAAACACGGTTTACCTGCTTGGATCCATCCATATCCTGAAAAAAGATTCTTACCCTCTGCCTGAGGCCCTGGAAGACATATTTACATGCTGTAAAAAGGTGATCTTTGAGACGGACATTGACGGTATGGACAGCCCGGACATCCAGTCATTGATTGCGGCCCGGGGCCGATATCCTTCAGGACGCACGTTGTCTTCGGATATTTCGCAGGAGACCTATTCATTACTCAGGAAAAAGCTGAATGTGTCGGGCCTCTCGATAGCACAGTTTGAACAATTCAGGCCCTGGTTTGTGGCGATGACAATAACCGCTATGGAGCTTCAGAGGCTGGGATTTGATCCTGAGCTTGGCATTGACAGATATTTTTATAAGAAGGCAAAGAAATCAAAAAAGAAGATGATCTTTCTCGAGACAAACAAGTTTCAACTCAACCTCATGGCTTCGTTAAGCGGCAGGCAGCAGGACCTGTTCCTGAAGGGTGTGCTCAGGGAACTTGATATTGTGGAATCACTCTCTTCCGATATGCTTGATGCATGGAAAACCGGAGATGCTGTAAGGCTTGATTCCATTTTGAAGGAGAGTCACGCTGATTCCCCCGAGATATATGACCGTCTGTTTATCAGGAGAAACAGGAGCTGGTTTTATAAAATAAAAAGGATGCTGGGAGGGCATGACGATATCCTGGTGATTGTGGGGGCCGGGCACCTTGTCGGCAAGGACAGCCTCATAGATTTGTTCAAAAAACAGGGGTACAGGGTGGA
>JAJRVB010000174.1 GCA_024277515.1 Nitrospirota bacterium
ATATGAGAAGCGAAGGAGATTCACTGACAGAGTCGGTGGAAGAGGTCATACGTATTGCACGGGCAACAGGGATACATGCACATATTTCTCACTTGAAGGCGAGCGGCGCCCAAAACTGGCACAAGCTCGATGCGGTCTTTGGTTTAATTGAGAGGGCGCGTCAGGAGGGGATGACGATTACCTGCGACCGGTATCCTTACACTGCTTCCAGCACCGATCTTGACACTGTTTTGCCTGCCTGGGTCTTTGAGGGCGGGCGCAGAAAAGAAATGGAGCGGCTGAAGTTTGACCGTAAAAAACTTGCCAATGAAGTCAGGCTGATATATCCGGAGGCATCTGACTGGGAAAATGTCCTTATTTCTTCCGTAAGCGGAGATAAAAACAGATGGATGGAGGGCAGGAATGTTACCGACATTGCAGCGGCACAGGACAAGCCGGTTACGGACAGTGTATTTGATCTCCTGCTTGAAGAGGAGCTGAATGTAGGGGCGATTTTTTTTAATATGAATGAAGCCAACCTGCAGTCGGTCCTGAAGAAGAGATACTGCTCGATAGGGAGTGACAGCTCTGCAAGGAGTTTTGACGGGATTACGGCTGCTGGAGCGCCGCATCCAAGGGGGTTCGGGACGTTTCCGAGAGTGATGGGGAAATATGTAAGGGATCTCGGTTTGTTAAAACTCAGTGAAGCTGTGCATAAAATGACCGGGTTTCCTGCGGGGATATTCGGTCTGGAGCGGCGGGGTATTCTGAAAGAAGGATTTTTTGCTGATATTACAATATTTGACCCTGAACGAATATCGGACAGGGCTGATTTCAGGCGGCCGTTTCAGAGGCCGGAAGGCATCCATCATGTTTTTAATAACGGCATCCCGGTTGTCCTTTCAGGCGGGCCGACCGGTGCATTGCCCGGGAGGATACTCAGATAATTCATATCTCCCCTAACCCTGCCTACCGGCAGGCAGGCCCTCCCGAATCGGGTCTCAATGTGAGGGTCGATCCGACTTTGCCAAAGAGGGTAATACATATTGATGCCCCGCCTTGCAGGCGGGGAGCTTCATTATTAGTTTGAACAATTCGGGTTAAATAACAAAACTTGTTTTGATACTGGTACAATACTCACACGATAATATCAGATTATGAAAACAGAATGGCTTTCCAAGACAATTTTATTAGCAATAATTCTGGCCCTCTTTTACCTCTTTTATAATGTAATCAGGCCCTTTCTGACGACAATAGCATGGGCCATGGTCCTGAGCATTACATTTTACCCCCTTTACAGACTGTTTCTCCGGTTTATAAAAAAACCATGGGCCGCTTCACTGATCACGCTGATTGTTATTCTTGTTATCATACTGGGTCCGTTTTCTTTAGTTGTAGGTTCATTGGTGAATGAAATTAATGACGTTTATCGTTCTATCGAGGAGAGGGGATTTGAAACATTAGTAAAGATTCAGGGCCATCCCGCCCTGGCCGCCTTTTTTGACAAAATAGGCTCCTACAAAATATTTGAGGGTATTGACCTGCAGCAGGGCGCGGTCAATACCCTCAAGACAATCGGAAAATCACTCGCAGAACATATATCCTCTGTTTTTAAAAATGCGGTCCTTGTGATCGTCGGCTTTATTATTATGTGTCTGACGACATTTTATTTTCTGAAAGACGGCAATACACTCGCAAATTTTATAAAAACATTGCTCCCTTTTTCAGAGAAGCAGAAAGACAGGCTTGAAGAGCGTGTCAGAGAACTCGTGATAGCAGCGATATACGGGGGGCTGGCAGTTGCGGTGGCGCAGGGGATCCTCGGGGGTATCGCTTTTCTGGTCTTCGGACTGCCTTCCCCTGTTTTCTGGGGCACGGCCATAGCGATATTTTCACTCGTGCCGCTGTTTGGAAGCACGACGATCTGGCTGCCGACCGGTATCTACCTTATATTGACCGGGAGTTATATGAAAGGCATAGGCTTTCTGGTCTATTGTGTGCTTCTTATCACCAGCATTGATAATATTATAAAACCGCTTGTTATCGGAGGACGGACAAAGCTCCATACCCTCCTTGTTTTTTTCAGTGTACTCGGGGGGATTAATTTCTTTGGCTTCCTCGGTTTTATCCTTGGGCCGCTCATCGCTGCCCTCTGTCTGTCTCTTCTCGAGATGTATACATTTGAAGAGCAGGAGCAGGAAGAAACTATGGAGTATTAAAACCTGATGAGCTGCGGCGCCCTCGGGCAGGGGATGACGTCGCGGATATTCGGCATCCCGGTTATATACTGGACCAGTCTTTCAAATCCGAGGCCGAATCCTGCGTGGGGCGCTGAGCCGTATCTGCGCAGATCAAGGTACCACTGCATATGTTCATGTGGTATTTCCATTTCCTCCATCCTCTGTTCAAGGACGTCAAGCCTTTCTTCACGCTGACTCCCGCCGATAATTTCGCCTACCTTCGGCAGCAGGACGTCCATGGCGGCAACGGTCCTGTTATCAGGGTTCTGCCGCATATAAAATGCCTTGATATCCCGGGGATAGTCTACGACAATGACAGGACCCCTGAAGACCGTATCGGTCAGATACCTCTCATGCTCGGACTGGAGGTCAAGCCCCCATTCCACGGGATATTCGAATTTCTTTTTGGCCCGTCCGAGTTCTTTGACTGCATCCGTATACGAAATACGCACAAAAGGCTTTTCAGAGAGCGTGCCGAGCGCTTTCAGAGAGGTGTTTTTGTAGAACTTTTCAAAAAAGGCGATCTCGGTTTCACATTCAGCTGCCACTTTACTGCAGAGGTAATGAATAAAGTCTTCCGCAAGCTTCATATCATCAATGATGTCGGCAAATGCCATCTCCGGCTCTATCATCCAGAATTCGGATAAATGGCGTGAGGTGTTTGAGTTTTCCGCCCTGAATGCAGGTCCGAACGTGTAGACGTCGCCCAGTGACATGGCCAGGAATTCGGCCTCAAGCTGTCCACTGACCGTCAGGTATGCCCGTTTGCCGAAGAAGTCCCGGGAAAAATCCGTGCTGCCGTTGCTGCCGGCAGGGAGCCTGTCAAGGTCCAGAGAGGTCACTGTAAAGAGATCTCCCGCGCCCTCGCAGTCACTCGAAGTAATGACAGGCGTATGGACCCACATGAAATCACGCTCCTGAAAAAAATTATGCACTGCCCCGGCAAGTACATTCCGCACCCTGAAAACCGCGCCAAAGGTGTTTGTCCTCGGTCTGAGATGGCCGATGTCCCGCAGAAATTCGAGAGAGTGTCCTTTTTTCTGCAGGGGATATGTTTCGGGATCAGCCGTTCCCAGGACTTCAATGCCGGATACCTCCAGTTCATATTTCTGCCCTTTGCCCGGAGATTCCCGGAGTGTGCCTGTAACCCTTACAGCCGCCCCGGTGCTGCAGGCATGTAACTGATTGAAGGCGGCTGATTCCGACGGGACGACTAACTGGAGTGTGTCCTGGGTTGATCCGTCACTCAGGGCTATGAAGGCGACCCCTTTTGATTCACGCTTTGAACGTATCCATCCGCAGACCACCAGCAACTGACCAATGCGGGCCCCGGCAATAATTTGCTTTATACGAATTCGATCCATAATGTCCTTTCCTGATAAACCTAAAATGCCCTCATATGAAAACGAACGCCATTGAAGTTTAATATAACTCCTGACATGGTAATCTCATCCACACTCAGGTCCCTTGATATCTTTTCCCCTTCCCTTATTATGTTACCGTTAATATTGACCATCCGGGCCACGGGATTGTCGGAAAAAACATGACCGGAAATTGAAATGTCCGGAAGGGCCTTCTTTATGTCGGAAGGCAGCCTGCCAAAATCGGGAATGCCCTCGACTGACCGGTCCTCGTCACGGCTCTTGACTTCCACTGGCGCCGGAATGTTATCAGTGATCAATGCCCTCTCTTCCTTTATCCTGTCCCGGAGATCCTCAATTTCATTTGCAGACAGCCCGAGTCTCGTTGAATAAGCATCATCTTCTTTAGCGGCTTCTTTTATGGCCTGTGTGCCGGCTGGTGCTGCATCATCAGTACTGATCTCCGGAGAAACGACCTGTTCCGGCTCCGGGGCCTCGCCTGTTCCGCCTTTATTTTTTTCAGAGGACAATGCGTTGTCAGTCGATGTTTCCCTTATGGATATCTTATCTGCTGAGACGATCTTTTTCTCTGTCTCGAATACCGGGGCCTTTATCGGCGCTTTCTTTATGCTGCCCGGCTGATAAGTTTCTGCGTCCCCGGCCTTCAGTTCACGGGCAATCTCACTCTTTTCAGTCAATATTTCTTTGCTGTCTTCCCAAGGGCGGAACACTGCTGCCAGTATGCCGGCATTCAGGAGCAGGGCAGCCATAACAAGGTAAGGCCATACTTGACGTTTTCCGGGCCGGGGCAGTTCCGGAGTATGAATGGTCATCAAGTCAGGAACGCTGCTATGCTTACGTTTCTGTTCAAGCTTTCTGAGTGCATCAAGTATAAATGACATTATGAACTATCCTTCAGTTCTTCAGTTAATAAGGGGACATCAATGCCCGCAGCCGTGTTAAGTTGAATGATCGTCCGGGGACCCACAATCCCGTCCGGGGTAAGGCCCCTTGCCATCTGGAATCTTTTGACCCGCTTTACGAGCTTTTCACTGTAAGTCCGGTCTGGTCCGGGTTCATTCATCCCGCCCTCAATGAGCGAAAGCTGTCTCTCAAGCCACTGGACGAAAGCTCCTTCAGATCCGGGTTTGATAATATCCGTATATTCAGGAGGAGGCCGCCAGAAGATAGTATACTTGCCCAGCCAGAAAGTCCTCAGTGTGTCGAGAGAGACTTCTCTGTATTCATCACCGACCAGTAACAGGGCTGAACCCTGATTTAATGTTTTCAGCGCTGCATAATACTCGCTGCCCGATTCGTCAGACAACTTCAGGACCGCGGGTCTGTCCAGATTTCGTATAACGGCCAGGCTTCCAACTGCCTGATAGCATTTCAGTCCGTTCAGTTCGGCCCGGCTGCAGGCCGGTCCGTCAGCTTCACTCCCCGAAGAAACGCCCCAGAGAGAAAAAAGTTCCTGAAATGCCATTGCCCTGCTTTTTTGCCGGGACATGGTTTCAGTCCGGTTTAAATCTTTTAACGGACCTGGTGCCTCATTTTTAGTGACCAGGGGCGGAGCGGCCTGCCGTGATTCATTTTTATAGTAATTTGCCGCGAGCACGGCCCCGATCAGGATAAAAATAAAGGATGATAATATCCAGGCAGCCGCCTTTGCGTACCGGCCCTGTGCCGGAGATTTTGATTTTCCATGGACTTCACGTGCCGCAGCCGACAATATGGATGTATTGACGATGCTTTTGTTCTGTGTGTACGCGCCGAGTAATGACCTGTCACATAATACATTTATTAACCGGGGGACCCCGCCGCTGAGACGGAACAGCCTGCTGATCGCTGCGTCAGGGAAGAGTGTTTCCTTCAGACCCGCGACGGACAGTCGATGTGAAACATAAGCGCTTACCTCTTTTTTAGACAATGCTCCCAAATGATAACGGGCAATTATCCTCTGGGAGAGCTGACGGAGATCCGGCCTGGAGAGTTTTTCCCTCAGCTCGGGCTGGCCGATCAGTATGATCTGGAGCAGTTTTTTCTGGTTGGTCTCGAGGTTTGTGAGGAGTCGCAATTGTTCAAGGACATCAGGACTCAGATTTTGAGCTTCATCAATAATGAGCACCGCCTTGCTGCCCCTGGTATGCGCTTCAAGCAGGTACGCATTAATCAGGTCCACAAATATCTTGATACTTGAATTGTCTTTTGGATAATGTATGCCGAATTCATCACATATCGTTGCGAGCAGTTCCTGCACGGACAACTTCGGATTAAATATAAATGCAAGGGATGTTTTGTCAGGGACCTGATTCAGAAGACATCGGCAGACAGTTGTCTTGCCTGTTCCAACCTCACCGGTTAGCAACACAAAACCGCCGTCACTGTTAAACCCATACATAAGATGGGCAAGCGCCTCCCGGTGCTGTTCGCTCATAAAGAGGTATCGCGGGTCAGGGGCGATGGAGAAGGGTGACTCCTCTAAACCAAAATATTCGTTATACATGTCATCTATATACGGATGTTTTCAATTCTTTTTAACCCAAATAATGCAACCGGAAAGAAGCAGATATTGTTCAATCAAATTATTAACTCGATAAATAATTGAGATAATATACAGAAAGCTTTGAATAAAGACATGCACGCTCAGATTTTTTAATATTGCGTTTAAGGTATCGAAAATTATTTGCTTTCACAACACCTGCTTCTTTCCGGTTAAAGGATTGTACATGGGGAAAATCAATGTCCCGGTCTCTTGTCCCGGCGGGAACGCATCCGCCTGTATCTGCGACGGGCTTCGGAAGATATGGTGACCCTGTCTCTCACATCCCATCTGTCAAGGTCTTCATACGGACTTACCCTCTGTCTGATATGTGATGCAAGGGCCTTTTCTTCAACAGGCGCCGGCACCTCCCGGCTCACAGGAAGTTTTACGGTGTTTAATATTCTCGGACCGCTGATTTCTTCAATATCCATATTTTATGCCGATTAAAAGATTTCTTATTATATATCTTTATTTTAACCCAGACAGGCAGATTTTATTCAACAGGCAGCCACCGCCACCTTGAAAAGAACCAAATAATATGACAAAAAGTGATGATATCAGTGATGAATGAATTCAAGAAAGCATCAATAATCTCCGAGATTATAAGTATAACGAGGTGCTGTAAGGGATTAATATATCCATGATCAAAAAAATAAAAACTGAAAATCTGAA